>JANQSK010000257.1 GCA_028284105.1 Anaerolineae bacterium | reverse complement strand
CCACGGAAAACAGCGACTTGTGCTTTGGATATACCTTCTGAATAGCAGCGCGCCCGAAAGTAATCCCATGTGGCTCTGGCTATTGGAACATGATGCCGGACAATGGCTTCTGGTTGAAATAACAGCGTTGCATTGGGCCATTTTTGATGGATGCGGATACAGAATTCGGTTTCCTCACAACCAACAGGTTTCGTGCCAATGCGCCCCATCCCCTCCTGAAATCCATCAAGTTGTGAAAAAACTTCCCGGCGGAATGACATGTTGCAGCCAATTAGATTTCGTACGGGTGCAGGCTCTTCAGGCATGCCCAAATAGGTGCAGCCGACGACCCAATCAAACTCTCTTGGAAACCAGCCAGGACGGCCGTTTACCCATGCAGGTTGAATTCTGCCTCCAACACCTAAAATGTTGGCTGAGCTATAAGCAGAAGCTAAAGAGTCAAGCCAATAGGGTAATGCGGACGCGTCTTCATCCATAAAGGCGATCACATCACCTGTCGCTTTTAAAATGCCGCTATTCCTTGCGCCAGATAATCCCTGTCGGAACTGATTACGTATAACCAACGCATTTGGAAAGGTCTGGTTTGCTCTATGGAAGAGTGGTTCGTTGTGATCAATCACAATGACCAACTGGTTAGCTGCATACGTTTGTGCATCGATGGAGGCCACAGCTTTCTTTAGGTCGAGCCACCTTTTTTCGGTATAGGCGCAAATGATGACACTGAAAGTGAGTTTGTGTTTCATGAGGTTGATGCGTTGATGCGTTGGGCACAGGTTGGGCAAACATGGTCACCTACTGAATGGAAGGGTGAATGGGCATGAACCAGTTGCGTTTGAGCGTGAGTAGATGCTGGATAAATCGCTTGCTGGCCTTGCTTATGACCAAAAGCACTGAAAAACTCACGACCGATGACGTGCAAAATACGGAAACCGTCTCGAATTGAGTTGAGGTGACTCACACCGTAAATGCGTTCCTCTTCGAAGCTAGGTACTTCGGCAATGGTGAGGTCCTCTTTTAAAGCTCGAATGTTCAGTAAGGTTTCAATTTCAAATCCATCGGCATCTAAACCAAGCTTTGGAAAAGCATCTCGCCACAGAGCATTGTAGCCATAGCAGAGGTCAGAATATTGTCCGCCAAACAGGAGCCGTACAAGTGTCAGCAACCCTTTATTGCCCCAGCGGCGATACCATTCCATGTCAGCGGTTCCCCCCCCTTGCATGAATCGTGAACCTTTTACAAAATCGGCTCCAGAGAGTAACGCGCCGATAAATACGGGGATTTCGGCAGGGTTGGTTGATCCATCTGCATCAAGAAGAACAAGAAGGTCGCCTTTGGCGGCTTCCATACCTCGACGCAGTGCGATACCTTTTCCGGGTGCCTTTTCAAGAACGATATTCACATCTGGCCAAAGCTTTTTGGCAACTTCGATGGTATTGTCGGTTGAACGGCCGTCTACAATAATAAGTTCATCTATCCAATTTGGGAGTTGGGGTAAGACATGGGGCAGATTTTCTGCTTCGTTTAGGGTTGGAATGATGACACTAACAGTTGGATTAATGGGCCGCTGGCGTAACGGCCGTTTCACTTTGTTCGCTTCTAAAATAGCATGTTGGAATTGTGCTTGCTCAATGATACTCATTGCTATCTCCTGATTTGATTTATCGTTAGAGTTCGGAAAAAGGATTTTGAAATAAAATCATCAGATAAAATTCCGAACCTTGAGGAAACGGGAAATTGTTTTCGAAACCTTAGACAAACGATTTCTTTCCGTTTTCCAATCATGCTCCCACTGCAAGCATCTTAAAATGCAGGTCTTAAAAAGATCAGGATAGTTTCTTGAAAAATTCTTAAACTTTTTTAGGGAGTGTTGAAACGGCCGTTTTTTGAATTACAGTAAGAGCAACTTATTTGAAGGAATCTGTATGAAAGTATTGGTAACAGGTGGCGCGGGATTTATCGGCTCCCATTTAGTCGAAGCCTTATTAAAAGAAGAGCATCATGTACGCGTGCTCGATGATTTAAGCAGCGGCCATCAGGAAAATCTTAATGGACTAGATGTTGAATTTATCGAAGGAAGTGTGGCTGACTTTGAATGTGTCAGAACCGTGATGCGAGATATCGACCTCGTTTTTCATCAAGCGGCATTAGTAAGCGTGCCAAAATCAGTTGAGAATCCAGCTTTGAACCAAGCTGTCAATGTGACAGGTACATTTAATGTGTTCGAAGCGGCTCGGTTAGCAGGCGTGTCGCGCATTGTGTATGCGTCATCCGCTGCCGTCTATGGTAATGATCCTAAGCTGCCCAAACAAGAAAGTGATTCGGTAGCCCCCATCACCCCCTACGCGATGGCAAAGCGCACCTCTGAATTAACGGCCGTTGTTTATGCTGAAATGTATGGCATCGAATCCGTAGGGTTACGCTATATGAATGTGTTTGGCCCCCGCCAAGATCCTTCTTCCCCTTATTCAGGTGTGCTCTCTATTTTTAGTCAACGTGCCTTAGCTGGGGAAGGGGTGACGATTTTTGGGGACGGTGAGCAGACGAGGGATTTTGTCTTCGTGAAAGATGTGGTACAAGCGAATTTGTTAGCAGGCTTTAAACCTAACCGATATGAGCAGCCAGCAGCTTTTTACAATGTGGGGTGCGGGATTCAAACGAGTTTGAATGAAATCGTTGATATTTTGCGCCAAATTTGTAATCAGCCGATGCCAATTACCTACAAACCGGCGCGTTTGGGTGATATCAAATATTCTGTAGCGGATATTTTCGGGATTCATACGGCGTTGGGCTTTGTGCCCGAAACGGCCGTTTATGAAGGTTTGGAACAAACCCTTGCTTGGTTTAAAGAAACTAGATGATCATCAATATTTTTACGGCCGTATTTTGCCTCGCTTTTATCCAACTGCTAATTTCCCGGGCAGTCTATGAAGCTGAAGATAGTCACAGCGCCCATTACCTCATTCGACTGATTAATGTGGTAGTTGTGCCATTTCTCTTTATCTTTGGACTCCTCTTGCTTATCCGTATTGTTGGCTGGCTTTAAAGCTATTTTTAAATTTTTTATCAGGAATTAAGGGGATTCTCGGAATTATTTTGTTCATTTAATTCCCTAAATTTCAAAAATTCCTGATCAATTCAAACCAATTACACAGTTCATAAACTACCCCTCGTTTCCGACTAAGTCACAATGTATTAACACCCACTAAAAAAAGCATAACGATTGGGACGGTTTTGTGGACGCTCGTGGGACGGCCGTTTTCTATGCTTCAGACATCAAATCAAGAGGTGTTAAATGAAGACGGTAACTGCAAATCAAAATAATTTAAAAGTATTAGGGGTGTATGCCCATCCAGATGACGAATCATTTTGTGTCGGTGGCACATTAGCTAAATATGCGGCAAATGGAGCCGAGACGATGATTGTGTCTTTTACACAAGGCGAAGCGGGCCAGATCCATGACAGTCAAGTCGCAACACGCCGGACCTTAGGGCAAACACGTGCAAGCGAATTAGAAGAAGCATGCCGCTTGTTGGGCGTTCGCCACGTGCGATGTTTTGATTATGGAGACGGCCGTTTATCGAATGTGCCGTTTGAGCAGTTGATAGCCAAAGTCACCCGTATCATTCGTGAATTCCAGCCAGATATTGTGCTCACCTTTGGGGAAGATGGGGCTTATGGCCATCCCGATCATATCGTCATTGGAGCGGCAACGGATGAAGCATTCCATCTTGCAGGTAACCCAGCTTACTTGGACTGTCATTTTGAAGAAGGATTGCAACCATACACACCTTCGAAGCTCTATCACAGCTACTTCCCACAACAGCAGGGATTGCTTTTAGAGCAGATGGCGGATTGGTTACAAAACATGAGCGATCGTTTTCAAGGTACACCAGACTATGTGCGCGGTTTGCGGGTATTCACAAACAGCGTATCAATGTTGGGCTATGCCAGCGACCATGTTGATATTGAATGGTTTGCACCTGGTTTCCACATTGTGGAGCAGGGGGAATCTGCAACAGATCTTTATCTGATTTTGTCGGGTTCAGTTGACGTGATGGTTGAGGATGAAAACGGCCGTTTATCATCAATTGCTGAACTGACAGCGGGCCAGTTTTTTGGCGAGACGGGACTGGCATACGACAAACCGCGTAATGCGCATGTCGTTGCTAAAGAAGGGCTGAGCTGTATGATTTTGTCCCCTCAAAAAGAGGCCAACTTTGCGGGTCGTGGCGAAACGGCCGTATTGAAATTCGAAGCGACAGAGGTGGAAGAAGAAGTTGAAATGGCTACCATCACCGTAGACACGGCTGATTTTGTAATGGACAAAGTTTCAGCCATTGCTGCCCATCGCACCCAATGCCCCATCATGCCCGACATGTTCCCACAGGATATTTGGCAAGGGCTCTTTGGGAAAGAGTATTTTGTGTGTCAGCATTCCAATGATTCAAGCTTTATGCTTGCATAATGGGTAAGCTTTTATGCTTCACCCTGCTTGACGTACACCATTGATTGCCAAAATAAAAATTTCTTGTGTAGCTGACGCTGAAAGCCATGTTGCTCAAGAATCGAATCGACTTCTTGGGTTGGGTGGATAAATAAGCGGAATGGATTGCTCGAAAAGCTAAACAAAAAATTGACAATCTTGATGCCGAACTTATAAAGAATGCGATCTTGGGGGAAAATGAGCCCGATATATTGACGTGCAGATACGGCCGTTGCTTGCACCATCGCTGGCATGTCGTGATAACAGCAAAGGACGCGATCTAACGTCACAATATCTGAAGGATCAATCTCTTTGGCAAGCTCTACAAAGTTCCCAAATTGGTAGGTGACCTTTTCGGCATGACCCAGTCGCTCTGCTTCTTCTTGAGAGGCATTGAGGAAAGGTTGGGCGGCGTCGATATGAACGGCCGTTTCTACAACCCCTGCTTTAAACAGTTCATGTTGAATAATGCCCACACCGCCACCAACATCTAGCAAAGATAGACGCGTGTTTTCCATATTTTGAAACCAATCCAATACCACCTGAGTTGTTTTAGCTGGGCCTCGTTTTCGATATCGTTTGAGATCGTGCTTGGCCGTTTTTGAATCAAAAACTTGCTCAATTCCTTGGCATTGTCCACAGCATTTCATGAGGTTCGTGTTCCTTTTGAATGGATTTTTTTAATTGCGTGATGTCAGATTGTTAGATCGTAATGCGTCGTTCGTAGATTGTATCTTGTCAACGAGAGTAAACACTCTACGCACTTCGTTTTACACACTAAGTTTTACGCCTTACGCACACCGTTTTCCCCGATTTGGCCCAGGCCCAATACAGCAATCATCCTGAGTGTATCCCCGTTTACATGCATTGGCGACGTTTTGGCGACGCTCGTTTTTTAGACTATGTCTATTGGTATAGGAACTCAGCGTATTGTAGTAAAGGAAGTTCAAAATGATTCAGCAAGTAGCGAAACACCACAATAAAATTCAATTCTTCGGATATGAAGTAGCCAACATGGTTTTAGTTGCTCAGCAGCTTTTAACCTCCGAAGGCCTCAGCTATGGGATTAATGCTGAAACGGCTGGCGCTTTGTTCTTCTTACTCGGTTCAGGACTCATTTGGTTTTTTGACTATAAAACACGGCCGTATCTCCTCTTTTACGGTGGCATAGCTTTAACCATTGGCGGCACCTTCTTTGCCTTTGCGGGGTATTTGTTGACGGGACTTTCTGTGATGCTGGCCTCATTAGAAACGGCACGGGGTGGTTTGAATATTCTCAATCAAATCATTGACGATCAATTTGACCTCCAATCGGACTGCTCGCTGGCTTGTTACATTCATCAACAAATCGCTGAACGCACACTTGGTTGGTACAGCAGATTGGTAGAACGCTTTGCGAATATCTATCCAGATTTAGGGCGGTTTATTGACGAACGGCCGTTTATTACCAGCACCCTCATCAAAGCCCCACTGCGTTTTGAATTTATTGGCAAAAAGCTTTTGGTAGGTGATTGGATTGGCGCAATGGTGGGAGTATCTTGGCTCTTTTTAGGAGACCTTGCACTGGCGTTCAAT
>JANQSK010000250.1 GCA_028284105.1 Anaerolineae bacterium | reverse complement strand
TTGATCATGCTAGAAGAAACATTCGAGAAGAACCATGGTGTCTACTTAGATGAGCATGAAAATCTATTTGAAACATTAGCGTCGATTTCAGCGGAGGAGGCATCAATCCCTGTAGGCGGTAAATGCGCTACATTGGCGGCCCAAGTCAAGCATACCTCCTTTTTCTTGACGAATTTGATCCGAGGCGTGCGGGAACAATCGGCGCAGCAGGTTGATTGGGGTGAGATTTGGCGTACAGTCTCAATTGTGTCAGAGGATGAATGGGAGGCTATCCGGCAAGAGTGCCACGAAAGTTATCTATCCATCGTTGAGGTTGTAAAAGAAGTCCCCGTTTGGCCGAGTGAACGTGAGATGGTTGGTGCCATGTCTACCGTAGCACACACGGCTTATCATTTGGGTGAAATTCGGCAGGCGCTTTGTACAATTAAATCCTAGACTTTTGTAATACCTCAGATACATAATTAGCATGAGCCAACTCGAAAAACTGATCCAGCACATTGACCCTCGAGCTGTATTGCTCGAAACACGGCCGTTAACCGGGGGTATCTCTGCTCAGATGACATTGGCTGTGCTTCAGACTGGAGATGGGGAGCAAGCAAAGTGGATTATACGGACCCCTGGCGATAAACAGATGTTTGTATTGATGAAGTTTTTGGAGCAAACGGCCGTTTCTGCCCCCAAGCCCATCTATTTTGACGACTCAAAGCAATTCTCCGATGAACCGCTGCTTATCATGGACTTTGTTGAGGGGGAGATAAACTTTACTCCCAAAGACCCCATCGCATACGCTACCCAGTTCGCAGAGCATCTAGCAGCAATTCATTCAGTTTCTGTTCCTGATGAACTAAATACCCAAATCACCCAAGCTAGGAACTTTCTAGATGAGCAGTTAAATCGACCAACTTCGCTGGATGAGGCTTTTCATGTAGAAACAATTAAATCTAGGTTAGGGAGGTGGCAGCCAAAGGTGAAAAATTCGCTGTGTTTGTTACACGGTGATTATTGGCCGGGAAATACTCTGTGGCACAATGAAAAATTAGTAGCCGTGATTGATTGGGAGGACAGCTACGTGGCTGATCCTCTACAGGATTTAGCAAAATCTCGATCAGAGTTGGCTTGGATTTTTGGAGAAGAGGTGCTCAACCATTTCACACAACGCTATCAAGCTCTGATGCCACTTGATTATGCGGAGCTACCTTATTGGGATTTGCTCGCCGCATTGCGTTTTGTTCGACTGTGCGATGGGGATTTGGATTGGTTTGACCAGTTTTTCAGAGAATACGGCCGTTACGATCTCAAACCAGATGTTGTTGCCAAAAGGGTGAATCAATTCATCCAAAAAGCGCTTTAAATCTAAGAGATCCCCCAAAAAGGTTGCTCAAAACCTTTCTATCCACGACAATAAAAAGCATGTTTTCATCATTTCAACCCACCCGTTACGATCTTCGATTTAATATTTTTGGTTTTCCTGTCCGTGTGCATCCTCTCTTCTGGGTCATTATGGCCTTCTTTGGGTTCAACGGCGGAATCAACTACATGATTACGTTCATTGTGGTCGCTTTCTTTTCGATCTTGATCCACGAATTGGGGCATGGTTTTGCCTTTCGACATTACGGCATCTCATCTAGTATCGTGCTGCATGGGTTTGGTGGTGCGGCGATTCCTGACTCATTCGGTTGGGGTGGTGGAAGACGATTAACATCCTGGCAGCAAATAGTGGTTTCTTTGGCAGGGCCATTTGCTCAACTTCTTTTGGTAGGCATTTTGTTGGGTCTTGTTCAAGCTACAGGTGGGATTGTTCAATTTAATGGCATCATACCAAGAGCCGCGTTTCCGTTTGGCGGGGAAATTTTGTTTCTTTTCCTCAATGTTTCGTTGCTGATAAACGTATTTTGGGCGCTGTTTAACTTATTGCCGATTTATCCTATGGACGGGGGGCAGGCCATTCGTGAAGTGTTTGTCACAGTTGATCCGGTTCGTGGGTACACTAATTCCCTTTGGCTATCAATTGTAACGGCCGTTGCAGGGATTGTTCTCGCCTTGACCTTTTTGAGTAGCACATACATGGCGCTCTTGTTTGGTCTCTTCGCTTTTCAAAACTATCAAATGCTGGGCCGCTAAAATAAAAATTGGCAATCAATCATCAGCTTCGATGTTTGATTACCAATTCCAAAATGTTTAAATTTTGATTCCCTAATGTTCAATTTATTCGTAGGCTAATGTTTGTCTGACGCTAAGTCGAGACGCGTTCCACGCGGGCAAAATACTGGCAAGCACACCGATTAAGATAATGCCGATGAGCCAACCTAGCGCACCGTTCGTTGCAAAAATAAATCGTAAGCTGCTTTCCAACAACATCGTTCCGACGACATCACTTAAATAGAAGCCGATTGGGTAAGCCATTAACCCACCAAAAATCCAGCTGATGACACCTACGAGAACCCCTTCAACAAGCACAATGCGCAGAATTGAATTATCTGATGCACCAACAGCCCGCATGACACCAATTTCGCGAGTGCGCTCAAGCACATTGATACTCATAGTGCCCATCAAACCTAAGCCACCCACGAATGCCACCAAAATCGCCATGACGACGAGTAGCGTCACTAATATGTTGAATTGAGATTCAATCGAAGAACGAGTATCGGTCGTCAAAGTTGTGTTTGAAATGTCCAATCCAATGGATGCAAAGTGATCGCGAAGCTGCTTATCAACCGCGGCCACATATTCTGCATCATGTTGCTCCGTCACGATTTGAACACCAGTTGCTTTACCAACAAACCGCATTTCTTTAGCTAAAAATGGTTGATTAACATACCCAATTCGCCCAGTCATCACGCCTTGCACAATGCCTACCACAGTCCATTCAAGCTCTCGGTCGTTAAGCTTAATTGTGATTTGGTCACCCACTTTCACATCGGGTTCCTCTTTAAGAACAAGAGAATTAATTACAATGGAGTTTGTGTCCGTTGGAAGTAACCATCGGCCTTCTAATAGAATAGGTTGAATGACCTCTGTATCTGCATTGGTACCAATGACAAAAAATTGTTCGCCTTCTTCACCGTCTTGGATTCGACGAGCACCCGTGCCGATCCAACTTTCTGCGGCTACAACACCGGGCACTTTGAGCGCCTCGCGCTGTATTGTTTCGATTCGATGCTCTTGACTGAAGTTAATGTCAACATCATAAGCAAAATAAGCTAGGGCATCATCTAAGGTTCCCAGTAATGATGCTTGTACGCTTAAGACACCAATAAAGATGGCACCACCTAAAGTTAGCGTAATTAACGTTAGGATCAAGCGCGCTTTACGGCGTATGGTATTGCGCAGAGATATACGCATGGGTCGTGACAATCTTAAAAGGGTCGCTGAAATCCAATTCACCATGCGATCAAGAACGTTGGCCCCAAACTGTCCTTTACCTAATCCATGCTCATTTAACGCTTCGCGGACAGTAATAGTTGTTCCTCGAATGACAGGCACGAAAGCAGCTAGCACTGGCGTTACGATGGCGACCACAACTTGTATGACAATCACTTGGGTTGGAATTCGAAAGCCTAATAGTTCAAAGTTGATAATACCAGCAAGATAGGATGTCAAGGCATATGCAGCCAGACCCCCAAGTGGAATCGCAATGATCAGTGACAATAAACCAAACAAGATCACCGAAACAAGGTACATAAACATGATTTGGTTACGCTTGGCACCAATGGCTTTCATGATCCCTATTTGTTGGGTGTGTTGTGCAAGAAGCCCGTTAATAATATTGATCACGAGGAATGCGCTTGCAAAGAGTGAGAGAACCCCTAGCGCCGCTAAGATGGCCAGAAGAGGATTGATGACTTCTTGGGCTGGATGTTCCCCTGGTTCAGGGATCCATGTGAAGTAGTTTGTACGGCCGCTTTTTTCAATCTTGTTTTCAACAACGGCCGTTACTTCAGTGATGTCATCACGAGTGAGATCATTCCCTTCAACAACGATATGAAGCTGGCTAAGTTCACCACCAAAACCAAGCCATTCCATTGTTTCAAGGGAGACAAAGCCATTGGGTGATTGCGTGAACTGGACAGGTTCGGTCCAAATATCATGAGCTAAGCCGACAATTTGCAGGTCATATAAACGGCCGTCTGACGATTTAACTGTAATGGTTTCTCCCACTTCTGCGTTAGTAAAGGGAAGAGACGCTTTTTCAATAATAATTGTGCGTTCAGGTGGGGGCCAATCCCCTGAAACATATTCGATCGTATGAATCCGCTGGTCTTCAAAATCATGTAAAGCAACGAAATTAAGGGAAACCCAATCATCCTCACCGACTTGCAGTGACATAGAAAAATCGTTTCGTCCTTGGGCTTCCTGCACTCCTTCTATCCGACGAATGTTATCAACGAGCTCATCATCAAAAGAATCAGGATAAAAGACGGCATGGGCTGGGTTCGTTTCTGAATAGACAAGGTTCAAATCTTCATCAAGTAGAATTTGAGTGCCTACGATCATGCCAATCGCGAAAACACCAATGCTAATTGAAAACACGACCAACATCGTACGAACTTTGTTGCCTAATAAATCTCGTAAAACCTTCCGCCAGCGGGGTC
>JANQSK010000237.1 GCA_028284105.1 Anaerolineae bacterium | reverse complement strand
GTTGGGGAACTGATTGAGGAAATCTTCGCCTAAGATGTGCATCCAGCCAGCCAAGACAATAAGATTAGGCGCATACGGCCGTATCTTTTCAGCCAAATCGGCCTCATAACTGTCTCGATCTTTTCCAGCGTCTCGATAAGGCTTGAAGGGGTGATACAAGGTCGGGATACCAGCCTGTTCTGCACGGACAAGCCCATAGGCAGCTTTTCGATTGGAGACAACTAATACAGGGTCGGCATTTAAACGACCGTTTTCACAAGCATCAATGATTGCCTGCAAATTAGAACCTGATCCTGAGATGAAGATTGCTAATTTCATATTGGCGTTAATTCCTTTGCCATTCATCTAAAATAAATTTAACGACGCTATCTTGATGGTTAGGGCCGATAGAAAAGTCAGCCGCCTCAACGACTTCTGGATCCGCATTTCCCATGGCAATACCGCGACTGGCGGACTGAATCATGGGCAAATCATTATTTTGATCTCCAAATACAACCAGCTCAACATCGGTTAATCCACACATCTCTTGCATAGCTTGAATGCCATAGCTTTTTTGAGATGAAATATGATGGATTGCCATCCAGTGCCAAGGATGCATGTAATGATTGGCTTGAACATAGCCTGAGATTTGATTCGGATATCGTGCCATCAGCTGTCTGAAGAGTTGGTTTAGCTCTGCTTCGGTGCCAATGATAATAAACCCGACGATGTGCTCAGAAGCCACAATTTTGTTCAGATCAGCTTTGACCAAACGGGGGTCTTCCAATTGCGTTCGATGGGAGAGATAGAAGTTTGACCCTTCATTCATCTTGGGTTGATAACATAGCTTGTCTCGATGACCATCTGTTGTGTTCAAAAATGGGGACAAGTTGGCTTCAAACACCATGTTGAGAATGTCAACGGCCGTATCAGGCTCTATATCTCGGCGAATATAATGCTCTCCCGTATGCAAATTGGAAACAAACGCGCCGTCTTTTTCAATAACGGGTAGTTTGACATTTAACCCTTCGAGTACTTCTTGGACAGAAATAAGCTGGCGTCCAGTCGCGATTGAAAAGAGGAGCCCATCTTCAATCAGCTCATTAAGGGTATTTCGAGCAAAAGGGGAGAGTGTGGCATTGGGTTGGAGCAATGTGCCATCTAAATCGGAAACGTAGAGCGTTTTTTTCATAAGTTATTTTGGTAAACGGAGAGATATCGCTTGAAAACGATTTGGAAAAAATCTTTCCGTTTCCTCGAGGTTCGGAAACTCGATTAGTGTATCTATCTTAAAACCTTTTTTCCGAACGCTTAATGGTGACTTGGGATGGTCCTTCGACCATCTGGCCAACCGTGATGAGTTCAGGTTGAAGTGCTTTGGCTTTGGCGGCATTGTCAGGGGATAAGATGAGAAGCATACCGAGTCCCATATTAAATACGTGGAACATTTCTGATGGAGAAACACGGCCGTATTCTTGAATCATGCCAAAATAGGTGGCACTTCCCACGCCTGACTGTCAATGATGGCACCTAATCCTTCTGGGAAAATGCGAGGTGGATTATCAACCAACCCTCCCCCAGTGATGTGGGCCAAGCCACGAATTTCAGTGCCAGCATCGAGCAGGGCATTGACTTCATTGAGATAAGCACGATGCGGGGTGAGCAATGCCTGCCCAACTGATTCTCCTAAATCTTCGTGATCTGCATGCCAATCAAGGTCAGAAAGCGCATTGCGAGCAAGTGTATATCCGTTGGTGTGTAATCCGCTTGAGGGGAATGCTAAGATAACATCCCCAGCTTGGATGGAATGGCCGTCAATCACTTTATCCCGTTCAACTACACCAATGACGGTGCCCACTAAATCAAGCTCACCGGATTGATAGACGCCGGGCATTTCGGCTGTTTCCCCGCCAATGAGGGCACACCCTGCTGCTTTACAAGCTGTGGCGATGCCTGAAACAACTGCGGCTATTTGTGCAGGATCAAGCTTTGAAGAGGCCACATAATCTAAAAAGAAGAGTGGTTTTGCACCTTGGACTAAGATGTCATTGATGCAGTGATTGACAATATCTTGCCCAATACTGTCCCAACGGCCCATTTCCGAGGCAACCATCGTTTTCGTGCCTACCCCATCTGTCGAAGCGACCAAAACGGGCTGATTTAATCCCACCAAGTTTGTGATATCAAATAGCCCGCCAAAGTTGCCGACTTCTGACAAAACTTGTGGGGTATATGTGGATTTAACGGCCGTTTTTATCAGGCTTGTGGCGCGATTGCCCGCTTCTAAATCGACGCCTGCTTTTGCATATGCTGATTGTTCTTCGCTCATAGAGAGTCCTCTATCTGCCTATATCCTTCCGGTAGTGTGCCCCTTCAAAGTGAATGTGATGGACGCCTGTGTAGGCTTGCTCAACAGCTGTCTCTAAATCGTTTCCCCGTGCACAAACAGCCAACACACGCCCACCACTGGTTAACACTGTGTCACCAATGGATTGGGTTCCTGCATGGAACACGATGTTTTCGCTTGGCATATGGTTGAGACCGGTGATGGGAAGGCCTTTCGGATAGCTTTCAGGGTAACCTGGTGAAGCCATGACGACGGCTGCACAGGCCCCTTCATGATTTTTAACGAGATCAGCAGATAAACGGCCGTTGATACACGCTTCCATTACTTCTACTAAATCACCATCGAGCATGGGGAGCAAGACTTGTGTTTCGGGATCGCCAAAGCGACAGTTGAACTCAAGCACTTTGGGGCCGTCTGCTGTGAGCATGAGTCCTGCATAAAGAACACCCACGTAGGGTGTGCCATTTGCGGCCATTCCCTCGACTGTTG
>JANQSK010000210.1 GCA_028284105.1 Anaerolineae bacterium | reverse complement strand
TTGGAGGATAGCCCACGTCAAAAACTAGCGGGCTTTGATGCAGGCGCTGATGATTATTTAACAAAGCCAACTGAACCTGATGAGTTAGTTGAGCGCGTTGAAGTGCTATTAAGCTCATCCAAAGTGCATAAGCACAATATGAATGTGGTTCAAGCTGCTCATGAAACGCAAAGCCATCCAACGATGGGCACTCGACATGTTGGCAATTTGGGACAACCAGAGCCTGAACCGCCAAAAAGCAAGGTCATTGTGGTCATGGGGGCTCGTGGTGGTGTTGGCACGACGACCACAGCAATCAATGTGGCTGCCAGCTTAGCCTCCTTAGGTCATTCAACCCTTTTGCTCGATCTTGATCAAACACAAGGGCATGTTGCTGTTTATTTGAAGCAAAAAGTGTCTCGTGAAGCGAAGCGTCTACCCACTTTATCGCCTGAACAAATTCCAGGACATTTACCGTCAGCCATGATCTCTTGGAATGATCATTTGAAGATCATTCCTTCCCGCGCTAATTTATTAGGAAATTACCAAAACTATAATGCAGAGCAACTCAATGCAATTTGCAAAACAGTGATCAAGCCTAACTCGTTTTTAGTTGTGGATGCAGGGCGAGGTGTTACACCTATAACAGCCCCGATATTGGAAGAAGCCAATCACATCTTAGTTTGCCTGCGTCCTGAACGAGTGGCATTAGCTGCTGCACGACGCTTGATGGTCCTTTGGCAAAAGGCGATGTTCCCAACTTCAAATATTCATCCGGTGATTTTAGATTTTAATAGTAATCGTGAAATTCCTCAGCAGGCAATCGAATCTTATTTAGGCAGACCTGTACATGGTATTGTTCCGATTAATTCTCAAGAGTTTTCGCAATCGGTCAATAAAGGCATTCCCCTCGTACAATTAATTGAAAATAGTGTTACTGCTTTTCAATTTAAACAATTAGCCCAAAAATTAAAGACGGTTTAGCGTGTCTGATCCCATCCAACGTGCAGCTGAAATCATTCAAAATAGCCAGCGATTGGTGTGTTTGACGGGGGCTGGTATAAGTACCCCTTCAGGAATTCCCGATTTTAGAAGCCCTGGTTCAGGTGCTTGGGAAAAGGCTGATCCGTTTGAAGTTGCCTCGATTCAGAGTTTTCGTCGAGATCCACAAAAGTTTTATGATTGGCTGTTTCCCCTATCTGATCTCACGTTGAATGCCAAACCGAATGCCGCTCATTTTGCATTAGCTGATTTAGAAACGCATGGTCCATTAACGGCCGTTGTGACCCAAAATATCGATATGCTGCATATGAAAGCTGGGTCTAAGATAGTGTATGAAGTCCATGGGAATGTGAGAACTGCAAGCTGTATTGGCTGTGGTGCAGAGCAAAATGGGGAAGCGATTTTAGAAGGTTTAATGCAAACAAAGAACGCCCCGTATTGTGAAAAATGCGGCTGTGCCATCAAGCCAGATGTGGTTCTTTTTGGTGAGCTTTTACCTTTTTCTATTTTGCAACAAGCTGAAGCGGCTGTAAAATCATGTGACGTAATCATGGTAGTAGGCTCCTCTCTTGAAGTGGGGCCTGTGAATCAAATGCCAATGTTGGCCAAAAGGAAAGGGGCCAAATTTATCATTATCAACTTAGGCAAAACTCATCTTGATTCGCTTGCTGATGTTGTCATTCATGCAGATGTCGTAGATGCTGTTCCACTATTGGCAGCACCTTTTCTGCCAAAACAGTAAATGGCTATGGCTAGACCTGAAATTCACCTGACAAATACCCAAGAACCTGACACCATCTCCCCAGAACATCTTTTGAGGCTCTTAGAAATAAGTGGTCGATTGAGTTCGACTTTGCGCCTTGATGAGCTGTTGAATTTGGTGATGCAGGTGGCAACGGAGTTAACAGGTACTGAAGCCGCTTCTATCTTGCTTTTAGATAATCGGACTGGAAAACTTTATTTCGCAGCCTCAACCAATCAAGTGATTACTGATGAGATTGAGGTGCCGCTTGATAACTCGATTGCAGGCTGGGTTGTAAGAAACGGCCGTTATCAAATTCTTAGCGATGTGCAAACAGACGATCGTCATTTTTCTGGAATTGATGAGGAGTTGGAGTTTGTCACCCGTTCTATGCTGGCTGTACCATTGATTGCGCATGATCAAGCGCTCGGCGCGCTTGAAGTGATTAACAAGATAGATGGCAGTACAAGCTACACGCAGCAAGATGTGGCCTTAATGGAAGCATTGGCATCCCAATCATCCGTTGCGATTATGAATGCCCGTTTATTCTCACAATCGGATCTATTAGCTGAAATCATGCACGAGGTCAAAACACCGCTAATGGCGATTACGACAGCGAGTGAACTGCTCGTTCGAACAGATCTGCCTGAAGATAAGCATGATGAGCTGATTGGCATGATTCGTCGGGAATCGAAGCGCCTTTCTAAAATGACCCGAGACTTTCTTGATTTTGCGCGACTTGAGTCAGGTCGCCAGTCGATCGCCCAAAATCCTGTTGACATTCAAACGGTCATTCAAGATGTTGTACATATCTCGAATCCGCAAGCCTCAGAGCGAAATATAAAAATTGAAACGAATTTAGCCTCGAATTTGCCAACGCCGACTTCGCCCAACTGTGTTATTGGTGATAGTGACCGCTTGAAACAGGTGTTGCTCAATTTAGTAAGCAATGCGGTTAAATACAATCGAGAAAACGGCCGTGTTTATATTAACACGCGTGTTGATGCAG
>JANQSK010000197.1 GCA_028284105.1 Anaerolineae bacterium | reverse complement strand
CCCCAACCCTTTTCCTTGTGTTGATGGGTGGACCCCGAGTGGTTCAACTTGCCCTACTTCTCCATTCAACCAGCAAACACAAAACCCCACCGGCTCATTGGCACTGTTTTCAACAATTAAATCGAGCTCGGGAATATATTGAGGATGATTGGTCATTCGCGTTCGCCATGGAACGGTCATATTTTCTGATTCAAATGCGGCTCGTTGAAGGTCAACATAGGCTTGTGTATCGGTTTTTGGGTTAAACGGCCGTAATTTAAATCCATCAGGCAATGCAGGTTCAGGAAGCGTTTGATCTAGATTCAAAATCAGACGGTTCATACTCCAATCAAAATTTTTAAAACCGAGCTTGTCCAGAATTTTTTGGGTGGCTTCCAGATGAGGATCGTTGTCAAAAATCTCAATGGATCCCCAAAACTCATCCTCATTCCTTTCAGCATACGAGAGCATCTCTTTTTGCCCCCATTTGAACATCTCTTCTTCAAGATCACTGCCTCGGAGATGAGGCATGATTGCATAATCTAGATTCCACCAAGGAGGTTGAAAAAGCATCCAGCCAACCAAGTCATCATTTTGTTCCCATATCCCCATTCGACAGCCCACTTCCTGCCAACGCGAAGTTAGCCGGTAAGGCATATCCACTTGATGAATATGAGGATGGGCACTATCAGCCAATAGCAGAGCATTAAGCTTTTGATAATCGATTGTGGTTGCCGTTCTAAACTGATAGTCAGTCATTCTTCTCTTCCTATTTGAATCAGCTTACCTTTCGAGCCACTAAAAAATATTCTGGCAAGCTGGTTAATTCTTCTTTCTTCATAAGCCGAAACCCACCATCAATGATATGGGTTTCCAACGCTTTTTTTTGAATTAATTGCATTTTAGGTAATAGCTTTAGCCCAATTAATAGTTTTAGACCGGCCCAAGCCACACCACGTTTTTCGCTCAAGCACGCCGTTGCTGAAATAAACAGACCACCAAATGGCAATAATTGATTAATCTGATCAACCAATTTAGGCACATCCTGAATGTGATGCAATACGTTAAAAACGGTTACCACATCAAACTGTTGATTTGATGAAACAAGTTGTTCAATTGACATTTGGCGGAAGGTTATATTTGGAATGCCGGCTTGTTTGGCTCGGGATTGAGCAACTTGAATCATGCCAGATGAGGTGTCGATTGCGGTAACGGCCGTAACATCCCGAGCTAACCCCATACTTAAATCACCCATGCCGCACCCAAAATCTAAAACGTGATCTTCTGGCTTTAAAAATGGCAGCGTTTCTTCAATCGTCTTTAAAGAAGTTCCTTGAAGCTCAGAGGTGTCTTTTGTAGAACCACGGGCAATTCGATCCCAAAATTTAACAGTATTATCTGTCATCGATTATTCCTACAAAAAAACAAATCAGATTTCGAGAACCAAGATATGATGGCATGAACGGTGAAGTTAAAATGATGGTTTTTCACCATAATGATAATAAGAATAAATTCTTGTGATTTCATCATTCTCGACGTAAATACAGTCGCAGGCTGGGTTGCCATTGACCAAATATCTCACGGCAAAATTGTCACCTGATCCTATCACATCCAAAACTTCCAATTTGGGGCTAAAAAAGGCTTCTTCATTCCCGCGAACTAAATTTAAGTAAGCCTCCCTGCCAACAACATCACCAAAAGGGCTCGAATGAATAAAGGCTTCAGCTAATTTAAGTTTAGTTATGTCTTTTTCTTGAAAGGCAGCAAGCCAGGAGTCCACAATTTCTCTACTCATTAATAATCTCATCGATGAGAGGAGCAATCGTTTGTAATCGATTAAACTCTGCCACAACGAGTTTGGGCAATCCACTCTTGGAAAATTTAACGTTTTTGACCATTTTGTCACAAATTGCTTTGTGATTTATCCGATAATCTTGAAAATTCATGGCGACAGGTTCAATGGCTGATTGAAAACGCGTCCCCAATAGAGTTCGGTCTGGGGTATTTGGCTCAAAATGCAAGACGATGGGTAACATTTTGATTTGAATTTCTGATTCACCAATCCAAAATTCAAAATGTATGCCTCCTCCATTGTGATTGAACCAACTTGTTTTTGCGAGTTGAAACCCAAATGCAGACCCATAAAAAGGGGTGTTTATCCACCATTCACCACCAAACCATTCTTGTTTGGTAACCTCTTTTCGGCATTTGTTGATGGCTGATGAATAGGTGTCAAATATTTCAATGCCGATGGGTTTGATTGTTGGCATATTTTCCTTCCTATAAATAAATGAATTAATGGTTATTTGGTAGCCTAACCAAACGGCCGTTTTCTTCAAAATCCATACTCATCCCCTCGCCTAATTGACTCAATCTCTCATCTTGTTTTACAAGCTGAAGAAGCGGTTCAGAAACCCGAATTTTGTCTAAAGTTAATGTATCACGAATGTGGACAATGCGTGCATTTTGGGGATTAACTCGGGGCGTCGTTTTAACAGCCAATCGAATGGCATCTGCATCCGTTTTCATCACCAAGGGAATAGCCCCAGCATCTAAATAGGCTGAGGTAATGACATTGGCATAGGTGTATTCAAAATTAATCTCTTTAAATAGACGCGAGGTGATCACATCAGCCAAGCCTAATCCTGTTGCATTCCCTTTTGTCTTTTTAGTTAGATCAAGCGCAACAATTTTCGTGACTTTTGGCGTATTAAATCCAAAAGAGGCTCGCGTTCCGCGCCCAATGACATTAGGATCCATTCCAGCCCCGCTGATATCTTTGCCCATTTGTTCAATGATTAACACATCGATTTCAGGAAAATGCAATCTCGCCATCATGTTTTTAGCTTGTTGCTGTAGCGCTTGTTCACGTTCAATGAGATTGTCACTTAATATGGCTTCAATTACGGCCGTATTTTCATACCCATCCTCAACACATCCCACACCAAACATAAATGGAATATGCGCCATTAATTCTGTTGCAGCAGGCGGCAAAACATCAGCAAATGTGCTCATGCCATGTTCCGTATGAAGAATGGTCGCCCCTTGAATCTTCCCCATGCCAATAACCATCATTTTGATAATGCCGCTTTCAATAGCACCCTTAAAATCAGTGTGAGGCTTAATGCGGTTAATCAAGACAACACCATCCGCTTCATGTGCGTACCGATCCATATAAAGATTTGTTCCATCTGGCATTGTGGTCACAAGCACCGTGTCCATCGTTGCCCGAACAGGTGCACCCACATTTGCCTCGATGACACCATAACCTGCCAACAAATCTTCTTGCCCTTCAGCAGTAGCGCCTCCATGACTCCCCATTGCTGGGAAGATAAACGGCTTGCCGCCTCGTTGCTTAATCGCTTTTACAGTCGCTCTTGTCAACGCTTCGATATTAGCAACACCACGACTTCCCACCCCAACGGCAATTGAAGCTCCTGATTTTATGGTGGCTGCAATTTCGGGTCGATTGATTTGGTCAATAACGGCCGTTTCAATATCAGCAATCGGTTGGTTCATAAATTTCTGCTCAATATCCACCATTTTTGGCAACTGAATATCAAGCCCATCAGCAATTTGAATATTGAGATTGTCAAAAAACGACATAAACTTATCCTTCTTCTTCAGCAAATAGTTGAAAAACTTCAAAGGCAGGTAATGGATAGCCATCAAAATCAAATAAAGCTTGATTTTCCCAAGCAGATCCATTGTCATCTTCTGATGAAACAGCAATCCATTCGCCACCCCAATAAAACACGCCTGATGCCCCTGCCGTCATTGCAGTTTTACTAACTGCCTCAAAAAATGCCATCTGGCCCTCAGGGGATATGGCGAATCCTGGATGCTGCTGTTCCTCAAGCCCCATCGCATTGTGCGTATGGTCATTCCAGCCTAATGTCCACATTGCAGACGTCTCCATCACTATAACGGGCTTTTGATACCGTTCAATGGTGTCACGGATATTTTCTTCAAGCAAATTCAATTCACCATGCCAACGAGGATAGTATGAAATACCAATCATATCGAATGAAACATTTTGCTCTTTCAAATTATCAAAGAACCATCGTGCACGGCCGTTCTCTTCTCCGCCATGATCAATATGTATCAGAATTTGAGCGGTGCTCCCTATTGATTGAACACCCTCAATACCAGCAGAAATTAGAGCTGTCAGCTGCGTCCACTGCTGATGCGATGGCAAAGGACTACTTGCCCCCACCTGACCATCTGGAAAAAGCATTCCATGAATAATTTCATTGCCAATCTGTACGATTTCAGGTGGGGTTCCTTGTTCGATTAATGCACCAACAACCTCAGCACTATGGTTAAAAACGGCCGTTTTTAGCTCATCAAAATCTAAATTTGCCCAAGCCACAGGTTTGGTTTGGTTTTCTGGATCAGCCCATGTATCAGAATAATGAAAATCAATCACAAGACCTAGACCGGCCTCATGTGCACGTGCAGACAGCGCCAAAACGTCTTCTTTATTGTTGTACCCTTCTTCAGGATCAACCCATACGCGCAATCGAATCATCTCCACATTGTAGGAAGCCAATGTCTGAAAAATATCCGCTTCTTTCCCAGCAGCATTTCGATAAACACCGCCCCGTTCTTCGACACGACTCACGTAAGACGCATCAAATCCCATCTGCCAAAGCGTAGGCTCTGGTGTTGCCGTTGGCGGTTTTGGTGTAGGTTCAGGGGTGGAAACGGCCGTTGGTAAGACCGTCGGTGTATTAGATGGGCTGGGCGAAGCTGTTGGAATTGATGTTAAAACAGCAGGATCGGGAGAGTTGGGATTCGATTGACAACCAGTTAGAAAAAAGAAAGCCCAAAATAAAACAACAAAGAAAACAACTTGTTTCAATTTATAACAGCCTTGCTTGTCGCGGTTCTTCTGGGTGATTTGGGCCACGCCATTGATACATTTTTAAATCGATTTTGTCTTTCTTGAACAAAACACCTTCATTTTCCAACAATCGTCTTTGTTGTTCTGCGCCTGGTCTACGGCTAATTTTCCCTTGTGCATTGATAACCCGCTGCCAAGGCACATCTGGGGGACAGGCTGCCATGCCATTGCCTACCCATCGTGAGCCAAAAACGTGATATTGCTCATCATCGACTTCTTCAGGTCGGTCAATCAATTGGGCAATTTGACTGTATGTTGCGACACGCCCTACTGGAATTAGACGCACCATCTTCCAAATTTGTTCATAAAAAGGCTGGGGGTTAGTCAATGGATAAAAGTTCATGATGCCGCTTGCCCCCAAAATCCGAAATGCACTTTTTTAGCTTCATCTTCAAGAACAGGACCAATCACCTCGATCTCTTTTCGGCCTTTCTCAAACAAACTACGACAAGGAAAATACAGTACATCCTCAGCATCATCTCCCACCATACTGTAAAGTCCTTCTTCACTAAGCCCATAGACAACACGCCGAATATTTCCCCAAAAGATCGCCCCCGAACACATTGGGCACGGCTCTGTGCTCGTGTAAAGTGTGCATTCTGCTAAAAATTCGTGGTCATACTTTTGAGAAGCTTTCCGCATCAGATTCGTTTCAGCATGCCCCGTACAATCTCGTTCAGTCACGACGGTATTTTCAGCTTTCAAAAGGATATTTCCCTCTTTATCCGCCAGCAAAGCACCAAAAGGGTGATTACCATTATCCCGAGCGGATTGGGCGATTTGAATTGCGGTTTTTATCAATTTTTGATATTGATTGTCCATAATTCGACTCCATCATGACTTGATTGACTTTCAAATAATTAAATCGACCATACAGTTAGACGGCCGTTTCCCCTTTCGCCGTGTGGTGAGAGACATGTTTTGCAGAAAATCGTCGGATAAATTGATAATCATCAGAATAATATTTATGCGTCAAGCCCCACGACAAGCAAGCCACTGGGCTTTTGTGTGAATCAATAGAACGATTTAGACCGATAGCGTGAGGTGCGCTCCGAATATGCGCCATAATTTCGAAATTGATTCCATCCGGTGCCCATTGAATCGTGTTTCGTTCAGGGCCATCAGTCGTTATCAATGAGACAATTCCGCCTCCGAAAGGCCACACACACACCTCGTGGCCACTATTACTAATAGGATTGAAAGATGATTTCTCATATGGGCCAAGCGGATGATCAGAAATAGCCACCCCGTGACGAATCATGCGACCGCCAAAATTAATCTCTTCCCCCATCTGCTCTCCTTTGTAATAAAGATAAAACTTGTCACGATAGTGCAAGATACAAGGATCATGCACTTTGTGACTATCAAAATCCCCCCGCCTTTCAACCAAAAACCGATTGTCTTCATCCCCACGCCAGATGCCGTTTTGAGCTGGACTTAAAATAGGTTCTGCACTTTTTACCCAAGGTCCATCTGGAGAGTCTGCCCAAGACATTCCTATTTGATTTTGAACCCGCACAGTGTATGGAGATTGAACGGTTTGGTAGCATAGATAGAAACGGCCGTTGTGCTTCATTATTTCACATGTAAACACCGAACGGTCATCGTACGCGCCCTTTTCGCCTCGCGTTACGGCAACACCCTGTTCCTCCCAATGCCAGCCATCTTCAGAAGTTGCAAACCAAATATCACAGCGATCCCACGGCCACACCTTATCTTGCTCAACATCACCAGCAAATCCTTGGCTTGGCCCAACGCTTTTAGAATACCAAACGTAATATTTCCCGTTTTCCCAAATGATGGCGCTGGGATCTCGGCGAACAACCCCCTCTTCAAAGGCTAAATCTCCCTGCAAATCATGTTCTTCAAATTGAACATACCAATCATTCTCTAACCGCGTCCATTTCAAAGCGCGTTTGGTTGCTGCGCTCAACGTGGATGGATTTGTTATTCCAAAATAATCGATTTGCTCTGGATTTAATGAAGATTCTTTTGTCATTTTAAACTCGATGGCTGTCAATCTTATCCCAATCAATCACAACGCCATGGCCAGGTCGCTCTGAAGCATAAGCATATCCATCTTCTATTTCTAATTGATGGACTAGAAAATCATCAATTCGGAAAGCATGAATTTCCAGCAAAGAAGCATTTGAAATAGCGGCTAAACAACTGACATGAATTTCCTGAATGCCATGTGTCGTCACTTTTCGATTATGCGCTTCGGCAATATGAGCCACCTTTAACCATGCAGTTATCCCACCCAAATTTGAAACATCCGCATCAGGAAAAGCCACATTCCCCTCTGAGATCATTCGTTCAAATTCATAAATTGAATGAAGATTTTCACCTGTTGCAACAGGAATCGTTCCTTCTGTTTCTATCCGACGATGCCCTTTAACATCATCTGGGATAATGGGTTCTTCAATCCAATACAAATCATAGGGCTCGAAAAGACGGACTGCTCGCAACGCTTGCTCAACTGTCCATTTCATATTGACATCAACCATTAACTTTCTTTTTGGGCCAATAAAATCACGTACGGCAGCAATGCGCTCACGATCAATCTCGATGTCATCCCTGCCAATCTTAATCTTGATGGCGTTCAGCCCTGCATCAAGAAAATTCTGAGTTTGGTTCAACAACTCCCTTATGGATAAATCGAAATCTATTCCCCCACCATATGCTTCGACCTTATTTTGAAAACCACCTAAAAATCGCCAAAGTGGCTCATTAGCAAGCTTGGCTTTTAAATCCCATAAAGCCACATCTACGGCCGAAATTGCAAACACAGCTAATCCACCTCGCCCCACATAATGCAAGGCCCACCACATCTTTTGCCAAAGATACTCAATCCGTCTTGGGTCTTCGTCCAAGAGGATGGGCGTCAAGTTGTCTTGGATTAAAGTTGCAACTGAGCTGCCCCCAAC
>JANQSK010000395.1 GCA_028284105.1 Anaerolineae bacterium | reverse complement strand
GCCTTTGCTCGCGCAATGCCAGCTGTCACAACGACTATTGGCCTTGAAGGCATTCATGCGACCCACGATAAAGAAATTTTGGTGGCTGATGATGAACGTTCATTTGCAGATGCCACTTTACAACTTTTGAAAGACCCAGCTTTGCAAGAGAAGCTCGCTACAAACGGCCGTATCTTAGCTGAACAAAAATATGATTGGCGTGCCGTTCTTAAGCAGATGGATGCTGTTTATAACCAAGCTGAAAAGGAACCTGCTTATGCTGGCTAAGTTCACAAAGACGCCTCAAAAAACGCTAGTCGGCATTATGATCGTTGGGGTGCTGCTTCGTATAGGCACGTCGGTGCTCTTTTTTGGCAATGACGTACAAAGCTTGCCAGGTATTTTTGATGAGGTTTCTTATCACAACCTTGCTATTCGCGTCCTTGAAGGACATGGCTTTTCTTTTGGGGAAGCGTGGTGGCCTGGAACGCCTGCCAATGAACCTACCGCTCATTGGTCCTATCTTTACACATCCTATTTGATTGGTTTGTATGCGCTTATTGGCCCAAATCCAATTGTAGCGCGAATCATTCAAGGCATCTTTACCGGTATTTTGATGCCATTGGTCACCTATCGCTTAGCAAACCGTGTCTTTGAAAAACCATATGGTGCAGAAAGAGCACAGACCATCGCATTGATTGCGGCAGGCATTACGGCCGTTTATATCTACCTCTTCTACTATGCGGCCGCGCTCATTACTGAGAGTGTCTACATTCTCGGCATTGTGTGGACCTTTGATATTGCTGTCAAAATTAGTCAGCAAGAAGAACCAACCCCAATGCGCGATTGGCTGCTCTTTGGTGTAGCGTTAGCATTAACCACCCTGTTGCGTCAGCTCTTTTTGCTCTTTGCCCCATTTATGCTCATCTGGCTTTGGTGGGCAAAACGACCACAGCTTTGGAAATTGGCAATTCCGCTGGTGATAACGGCCGTATTTATGGCCCCGTGGACGTATCGTAACTACCAAGCATTTGATACGCTTGTACCGCTTAATACCAACTCAGGGCATGCCTTTTTCTGGGGTAATCACCCAAGCTACGGCACACAGTTTGTGCCTATTCTGCCAACCCGCCAATATTACGCCATGATTCCTGAGGAGCTTAAAGCGCAGGGATTAAACGAGGCCGAAATGGATTCCGCCTTACTCGAATTAGGCGTTGGATTTGTGGTTGAAGATCCGGGTAGATACGTCCTGCTTTCACTCAGTCGTTTTCCATCTTATTTTAAATTTTGGCCTTCGGCTGAATCAGGGTTTGTCAGTAATTTGTCGCGTGTGGCAAGCTTTGGGCTATTCCTTCCCTTTATGATTTGGGGCATTGTGATTGCGGCAAGGCAGTCATCACCTTCTTGGAAAGAGTGGCTTGCTTCTCCCTTTACACTTTTCTACCTTTTTGTCCTGGTTTACACAGGAATGCATGTTTTAACGTGGACGCTGATTCGCTATCGTATTCCAATCGATGCGATTTTTATCCTTTTTGCCGGATTGGCTTTAGAGCGTCTTTTTGCCATGTTTGGTTTGTGGGGTGAACGGCCGTATACGCCAGCCACCCAATCCAACATGTAAGGTATGCAGTAAGGAAAATTGACTACGATAAAGAAGTTGATTTAGTAGAAAAGTTTTAGCTCCCACCATCGCACCGAACATCAAAAACTCAATGATTTGGAGCTGCTGTTCCAAACTAAATGGGGTAAATCACACACCTAAATTACCGAATCACGTCGTAGAAATTTGTGATTTACCAAATAAAAACGAATGTGAAAGTAAAGCTTATTGAGAACTTTGGTCGTTTTATCGTATTGCTATTTCAATTAATTTGTATTCGTACGGATCGCTCTATTAGTGGTGCACAACATGAGAATATTATTCACCGTCCCTTACGTCCCGAACCTAGTTCGCACCCGTCCTTATAACTTAATCAGACATTTAGCTGCGCGCGGTCATGAAATTACATTGTTGACTGTTTGGTCGAATGAGCAAGAGCGTGCAGATTTAGAACCTTTACAAAAGATTTGCCACAAAGTTGAAGCTGTCCATGTACCGACATGGCGTTCGTTAATGAATTGCTTGACAGTACTACCCGGTAAACGGCCGTTTCAAAGCGTCTTCTCATGGCATGAAAAATTAGTATCTAACTACAACGGCACATCTCCATTTGATGTGGCCCATGTTGAGCATTTACGTGGGTCAAAATATGGTTTGTACTTAAAAGACCATACAAATCTTCCCGTCATTTGGGACAGTGTGGATTGTATTTCTCACCTATTCGAACAGGCTGCCGCAAAAAGTGGGAGCACGATGGGGCGACTTAGAAGCAAGATGGAACTTGGTCGAACACAATATTATGAAGGTTGGCTCCTTGATAAGTTTGACCACGTATTGGTGACATCTTCTCAGGATAAAAAAGGGCTTCTCGATTTGAAAAGTCCAACTGTTCAAGCCTCACCCATCTCTGTGCTTCACAACGGTGTTGATTTTAAAGATTTTGAGATTGATAACACGCTAGAGCGTGAAGACGACACTATTGTTATTAGCGGTAAGATGAGCTACCACGCTAATGTTTCAATGGTGAAGTTTTTGATGGATGACATCATGCCGCTCGTTTGGCAAAAAAGACCTCAAGTCAAGGTTTGGATTGTAGGGAAAGATCCTGCTGCTGAAATTCAAGCTTGGGATGAGCATCCATGTGTCACTGTGACGGGGACGGTGCCCGAAATACGGCCGTATCTCCAAAAAGCGACATGTGCAGTCACACCCATTACATATGGCGCAGGCATTCAGAACAAGGTCCTCGAAGCGATGGCCTGTGGAACTCCTGTCGTGACAACATCCAAAGCGGTTGCTGCTATTGATGTCACATCCGGAAACGAGCTGATGATCGCAGATAGCGCGGAAAATTTTGCTGAAGCCATTTGCCAATTACTGAGCGACCGAGAACAACAAACTCGCATCGGCCAAGCAGGTCGTGATTATGTGGAATATCACCATCATTGGAACAACATCGTCGCGAATTTAGAACAGATTTACCAAGCAAGCATTGAGAAAAGCCCGGCATTCTTTTCTCATGAGACCCAATCATAAAGAGAATCATTCAAGAGGTTTGCAACAATGATTATTATTCAATCCCCATTACGCGTTAGTTTATTTGGTGGTGGAACCGATTTCCCCTCATATTTTCGTGAACATGGTGGCTGTGTCCTCACTTCAGCCATCGATAAAAACATCTTTGTCACCATAAAAAAACGCTTTGATGACAAAATAAGAATCGGCTATACCAAAACTGAAATGGTGGATTCTATTGAAGAGATTAATCATGAATTGATTCGTGAAGCGCTAAGAAAAACAGGCATTGCCAACGGGGTCGAAGTCACGACAATGGGTGATATACCAAGTCAGGGATCTGGCTTAGGATCATCTAGCACGGTAACGGTCGGAGCGCTTCATGCTATGTACACCTATCAGCGGCAATCCATCTTAACGGAACAACTAGCCCGAGAAGCTTGCGAAATAGAAAGAGAGATTCTTGGCAAGCCGATAGGGATCCAAGATCAATACATTGCGGCATATGGCGGATTGCGGTTTATGGACTTCCAAAAATCAGGTGAAGTTGTAAGCCGTCGCATTCATATTAATGACCGAACGATGCGTCGTTTAAGTGATAATTTGTTACTTTTCTTCACCGGCGTAACGCGAAAAGCAGATGCGATTTTAGTAGAGCAAAAGAAAAACATTGTTGATAGATTATCAATTCTCAATGAAATGAAAGACATAGCCCATCAAGCTTGTTCTGAAGTTGAAAATGGGAATATTGATGAACTCGGGGCATTACTTCATGAAAGCTGGGAATTAAAAAAGAGATTAGCTAGTCGAATTAGCAACCCAGCACTAGATGATATGTACACGATTGCTCGAAAGGCAGGTGCATTAGGTGGTAAAATTTCCGGAGCAGGTGGCGGTGGCTTCTTGCTTCTGTATTGCGCCAATGGTTGTCAAGAAAAAGTAAGAGACGCACTTCGTGATTATCAAGAATATCCATTTGCGCTTGGTCAAGATGGGAGCAAGGTCATCTTTGACTATCAGCGATAAGAAAATATTGTAAGGTACAGAGTGCTGATACCGAATGATAATAAATGATTATCGTAAAAGTAAACAAAAAATTTAAAAAAAGCAGACAAAAAAGAAAGTTCTCATGAGTCAAGTTACACAATATTTCACTGAGTTAAAACAAACGCTCGATTTAATAGCACAAGATCCGATTGAAAAATCGATTGACATTTTGCATCAAGCAAGATTAGACGGCAAGCAAGTATTCATTATGGGTAATGGAGGAAGTGCATCAACAGCATCCCATTTTGTATGTGACCTTGCTAAAAACACCCGCACAGATAGCATCCCGCACTACAAGGTGATTGGACTTGCAGATAACATGGCGATCTTATCTGCCTATGCAAATGATGATGGGTATGAAAATGTTTTTGCGTATCAACTCGCTAATCTTGTGCAAAGTGGGGACATTGTTATTGGGATTTCAACTAGCGGTAATTCACCAAACGTGTTGCGTGCAATGGAAGTTGCTAATGAAGCAGGCGCAACAACAATTGGGTTTACTGGATATGATGGTGGCAAATTGGCTCCCTTGGTTGATGTTCAAGTCCATGTTCCAAGTGATTGTATTGAACAAGTTGAAGATATTCACCTTGTTTTAGAACATTTAATTACAAAAGTTTTAAGAGAAAAAGGTCAAGAATAATTTTGTAATTTACCTATCCCGGGAATTGGAGAAGAGTGTTGTATTTCGCTTGAGAAGTTTGTTTTGGTTTGAGGTGGCGAAATACTTAGTAATTTTCGAAAAGTGAGTAGAAATTGCTCAACACTTTTGGAAAACTACAGCATAAATAGTTTGCTAATAAAACGGTAAATGAAGCACTCAAGTGGTAGATTATTCTTTTGGGAAATTTTATAATCAAAACGGTAAGCAAACCGTCTTATACTCATCAAATAAATATGTTTCGTCAAGGCAGTTTGTATAGGTTTGCTGTAAGGGTTAACGATGGAATTAAACATTAAAGAATATCTAGCCCCTGTATTAAAATGGTGGTGGTTAATTTTGTTAACAACCGCCGTAGCTGGTGGCACAAGTTATTTTGCTAGCAATGAACAAGAAGAAGCTTTCCGCTCAACCACTACATTAATGGTGGGGAATGCTTTCGGTGAAGATAATCCTCAGAATCAACAGATTTCAATTGCTACAACGCTTGCAAAATTTTACGTCGATATGGCCAATCGTAATGAGGTTCGACGTGAGACGGCTGAAGCATTAGGACTTCGTCAGTTGCCTTCTCGTATTGCTGTGCGTCAAGTCGATGACATTTTTATCGACATTACCGTGACGGATAGTAATGCTCAGCGGGCTCAAGCTGTCGCCAATGAACTCGCTCGCCAGCTCATATTGCGCACACCAGCCTCAGAAGATGACAGCACCTTTGTGCAAGGTCTTTTGAGTGATTTTGAAAATCAAATTAACCAAACAACAACGCAAATTGAGCTTAAGCAACAAGAGATTGCCCTAGCTCAAAGTGCACGCGAAATTTCTCAACTGCAAGAAGAATTGCGTGCTTTGGAAGCAACCAAGAGTCAATTGACCAAAGATTTTACGGCGTTGTTGCAATCCTCAGGACAGAGCGCGACTAATACAATTACGGTTGTCGAGCCCGCCTTGCTACCCCAACGCCCCATTGTTACAAGTAGCTCTTCGACATCAGTCGTTGTGACTGCAGCTGGCATTGGCTTAGTCTTGGCAGCCACGGCAGCTTATGTTCTCGAATATTTAGATGACACCATTAAAACGCAAGAGAGCATTACTCGTGTAACAGGATTTAATACCTTAGCCGGCATTGCTGAGATTCGTTCTGATAATAAGCTGATTACATTTGCTCAACCGAAGTCTCCGATATCCGAAGCCTT
>JANQSK010000177.1 GCA_028284105.1 Anaerolineae bacterium | reverse complement strand
TTGATGTGCCCGCTGTCGTTGGTGTGCCGCTGATTTCACCCGTTGTTGTATTGATGCTTAATCCGGCAGGTAACCCTGTGGCTGAGTAGGTTAGGCTGTCACCATCACCATCGGAGCCGCTGATTTGGAGCGAAACGGCCGTTCCGATTTCAGTCGACTGATTGCCGGGATTCGTAATCGTTGGTGCTTGGTTGGTGTTGTTAACCGTCCAGCTAAAAGATGCTGAATCACTTAATGAACCATCCGACACTGTTACTGAGACAGTGTAGCTACCGGCGCTGTCAAATCCTAAGCTACCAGAGATTTCGCCCGTGCTGCTGTTAATTGTGAGTCCAGCAGGTAACCCTGAGGCTGAGTAGGTTAATACGTCCCCATCTGCATCCGATGCGACGAGATTGAGTGTTACGCTTGCCCCTTCAGCATCCGTTTGGTCAACAGGTTGCGTGAGGATTGGCGGTTGATTGCTCGTTGGGGCAGCTGTGTTCATATAAACGGCGAAGCCATCACATTGAGCGGCAAAAATATCTAAATTGCCATCCCGATCGATATCGACAAATTCAAAGTCAAAAGTGTTGTGACTCCACACTTGTGACACCCCACCAAAAGGATCGCTCATCTGGCCGGAGCCATCATTTTCAAACAGGGTCAATTTGCGATAGCTTGATGCCCCTGTGTCACAAGGTGGCCACATCGTGTCCACATCGGCAATACCTAAATCGAGATCACCATCCCGATCGATATCCTCAAGGCGGAAGTTGCCACCGTGGTCATCCGTTCGGATGGAGGTCATATCCCATTGGGTGAAGTTAACGGCCGTGTCTACCGTCACGCTGTCCCCCATTGCGATGTAATCTTGGGCGTCGTCTTGGATATAGATGTCTTGCAAACCATCATTGTTCAAGTCAGCAGCCATAAACATGTAGGCTGCACTGGTGCTCACTTCGTGATAAGTTGGGAAGTGCCCCGTACCATCATTGAACAGCGTGAACAAGCCTGGGTGACCCCAAGGAGCAACTTCATATTCCGCAGAAAGTTTGAGGATATCTTGGTCACTGTCTCCGTCAATGTCGAGGATTTGAACCGAGGTGCCAAAGGCAGACCAGCGGAAATCCCCTAAGCGGCTTTGGCTTTCTTCAGTGAAGTTGCCACTGCCATCATTGATAAGCAGGACATCTTTGGCACCACCATCAAAGGCATAGTTCGTGAAATAGATATCTTCATGGCCATCCCCATTAACATCCCCAGAGGTGATTGCACAGAATTGAACGGTGCCTGTGTCAAAGACTGCTGGTAGACGACTACTCTCGTCAATCAGCCCCAGCCAATTGCCGCCACTGTCTTCCCCTTGGTTTCGATACAACACGGGGGGATCTTCAAATGTAGAAGCCACGATCACATCGTTCCAACCGTCCCCATCAATATCAGTGATAAGCACGTCGCGAGCGTCAGTCATATTGGTTAAGAATTCTGCGGCGTAGGTTGATGTTTGGTCGGTTAGCACACCGTTTACGTTCATCAAGAGGGTATCAGCTTGCCCCCCGATGGCGTCAAAGGCATTTTTATGAACGATGATGATATCGTCCCAGCCGTCGTTGTTGAGATCACCAACGGCCGTATCTTTTTCAAAGCTGTTGTTTGCTGTTATTAGGCGGCTGGCTGTTTCGTCAGCATAGCCTACCCAGCTCCCAGATGCATCTGAGATGATAATATTGAAGCTCATATCCACAGCTTGGATACCATCACTCACAGAAACAGTAATCGCATAGGTCCCTGCGTTGCCTTGGAGAACGGTTCCGTAAATATCCCCGTTGTTGGCATCAATGGAAACAGTTGAGGGTAAGCCTGTGGCTGAATAAGTCAATGTATCCATTTCTGGGTCAGTGGCTTCGATGTCAATTCGAATCGTTTCACCCGCAACGGCCGTTACATTATTCACCGTGCCACTAAAGGCTGGAGCAAGATTGCTTAATTGACCAAATGGGGTGGCACCCATTGTGGGCTCTATAAGTAAATAGCCAACCGCTTCATCCACATGTCCAATTTCCGTGTTCGCTGAGGTTTCTTCCTCAACGTAGACTTCCATACTGCTGCTGGATAGGTTGCGATAGCGGATGGTGCTTGTGTCACCTCCATCATGGGTTTGCATTGTTGCAATTAAAATCGGATTGTCGCTATAGGTCTGAGCAAATGAGACAGATTCCCAAACTTCGTCCACAACGGTGCCGGTGTTGCCTGCTTCAAAGAGACCCGCTTCGCTGCCGGTTTCGACGGCGATCCAGTAGATGGTTTCGCCGAGATGCGTGCCATCTTCGTTTTCTTCTTCTTCGACTTTGATTTCAAATTGATTGGTGGCGATGTTTCGGATGCGGTTGGTAACGGCCGTTGCGTCATTGACCGAGCCAACCTGTGCTAAAACAATGGGTGTGGTGCTAAACGCTTGAGAGAACGAAACAGCGCGGAAATCATTGGTCACACTATCCGTTTTGCCTGCAATAAGCATCGCATCATTTGGAAGGGTGTATTCCCCTTCTTCAGCCACGAGATAGCTCACCGTTTCCGTGCCATGAGTGCCATCCAAATAGTCCCATTCATCAATCTGGAATTCAAAACTGGAGGCGGTTACGTTCCGAACACGAATCGTTAGCGGTTCAGAATCATCATAAGAGGCTGGGCCCATCACGACGACAGGGTTGTCATAGCTGTATTGCAAATTAACGGTATGCCATGTGTTGGCATCCGCTTGATCAACTGACACTGTGCCTGCTTCAGCTTGGCGAATACCGACAGACCAGAATGTCAAAATAGAGCTGGTGTACTGTCCATCTGAAACAGAAATTTCAACTTCAAATTCACCCGTGCCGTTAACAGGAACCACACCGGTAATTTCACCCGTTTGGGCGTTAATGGCCAATCCATTTGGCAAGCCTTCTGCACTATAGGTCAAGGCATCCCCATTTGGATCGGTGGCGTTAACCTGCAAAGAGACCGTTTGCCCAGCAATAATGCTTTGTTGACCCGGGTTGTCAATCTTGGGCGTATTGGTTGTTGAAACCTGCACAATTTGTGAAACCGACGGAGTTCCTTGGGCATTTACTGCAAAAAGCATGTAGTAACCGGGGGTCAAAACGTTGGGGTTGCTGTGTGCATCAAGCAAGTAGCTGTTGGTGCCGTTTTCTACGAAGGCAACATCTAAGAAGCGTAAGTCGGTGTTTACTTGGTGGGTCGTTGATGACATTTTAATGATGCTAAAGCTTGTAATGGCTTCATCGGTATTGACTGTAAACTGCTCACCACTGGAGATAACAGTTGGCGCTGACAATATTTCAGGACGATCTGCCAAGCTGCCATCTGCATTAAAGAGATAAGGGGGTGAGTAAACTTGTCCGTCTAGATGATTGACTGATGGGTTCCCCCCTGACAAACCACCACCCGCTGATAAAACGCGTCCATCTGGTAAAAGAAGGGCAATAGAGTGATAAGTTCGTGGAACGGCCATATCAGCTAAGGTGCGCCATTGACCTGTATCGGGGTTCCAAATTTCGGGAGTGAGTACGGCCGTATCGTCATTAAAACGCTTGCCGTCCGTATTCCCCCCAATGACCAAAACCTCACCATTAGGCAGCATCACCGCATTGTGATGACCGCGGGGGTAAATCATAGGTGATATTGTTGTGATTTGGGGCTCAGCTTGGTTGATGTCCATGGTCATGGCGGTGTTGATAGCATCCGTACCGGTATCATCTTCACGACCGCCGGTTACAAGAACCTGACCTTCACCATAGACAACCAAACTGCCGTCTTTAGGATACCAAGCGGGATCAGGGCGTGGACCGTGATCGATGATGGCACCTAAACCAGCCGTGTCGATCGTGCGAACATCTGGTGTAGGGCCTGCTTGGAAGATGGTGCCGTTGGGGGCTAAGGCAAGCAGTGGCCAGTTCCAGTTATTGGGGTAGTCACCTTCATCCAAAATACCTGAAAGATTAGCGCCAGTAAGTTCAGTCCAGCCTTGCCCAGGTGCCCAAAGCTCAGAGCTATAAGAGCCACCCTGTCCAGCCATGATGTAAACTTGATCACCTGGCATTGCAACGGAGGTTGGATACCAACGGCCGTATGCCATGGGGGTCTCAGTGTTCCATGTATCCGTTTGAAAATCGAATGAACTTGTCAACTCAACAGTGTTTCGACCACCGGCAACAAACACATCGCCATCTTCGAGCATCACGAGGTGGGCGCAGAACATGTCGTGCGTGTTGTGGTTGATGGTGATGAAATTGCCAGTAGTAGGATCCCATGTGGCGGCGTGCGTAAATTCAGGCTGTCCACCAGGGAAGGCATCAATCTCATTTGAGGCGAAGGTCATAATACGGCCGTCTGGCAAATTGGCTGCTGAGACAGGCACATGTGGCCATGCAATAACAGGACCCCATTCGCCAAGCTCATCTAGCTCATTCATAGCTGCGACCCGTAAATCGGCCTGATTCACAATCAACGGTTGAGCGTCTTTTTCAAGCTCTGCCCAATAGAGATCACCATGATCATCTTCGTTGAGTGCAAATTCAGTTTGTCCGTCTTCAATGAGGGTAATGCCGTAGCTGGGAACGGCCTGCAAAAGTAAAAATAGTAAAGCAACTAGTGCGAGAAAAGGTTTGGTGTGTCGAAGCGTCATCGTTTTCTCCAATGTCGGTCATTATTTGGTTTTGTTTTGGGGATAAATTGATTGCGTCTACTCTTCCACAGAGATAGTTATCTAGAGAAACAGTGTAGGTGAACCTACTTACGGTCGGTATTACCGAAAGCGATTTGATGGTAAATCAAAAAGGCTTAGATTAGTAAAAATCTAAGCCCCTCTGTTATTTATAGTTTGATGGTATTTACTTCAAGATGATAGGTAAGTAAAGCGTAAATATTTTAGCTTCTATGGTCCATTCAAAGCTGATTTGGCTTTGCGTTTCACCATCTGACACTGACACTGTCACCGTGTGCGTACCGATGTCGCTCTCGGTAACAGTTCCCGTGATGACGCCATTGCTACTGTTATAACTAAGTGAATCCGGCAATCCTGTGATGGTATAGGTCAAGGGCGACTCTTCATAATCTGATGCCACAATTTCAAGATTAATGTTGTCTTCTTCAAAATGGGTGAGCGCACCTGGATTGACAATGACGGGTTTCTGATTGACATCGCCAACGGTGAGGACAAAAATAGAAACATCTGATAAGTCGCCGTCAGTTGCCGTAATCGTAATGACGTACAAACCGGCATCATCCGGTGAAAGGTAGCCTGCGATTTTCTTTGTGTTTGGATAGAAGCTCAATGAGTCAGGCAACCCCGATACGGTGATGGTTAAGGTGTCATTATCGGCATCGTTTGCAATAATATCGATGGAGATGGTATCCCCTTCATCACTGTTGTGTTCGCTCAAATCGGTGACGATTGGAGGCTGATTGATGGCCGGAACGGCCGTATTCATGTAAACCGCATACCCATCACACTCCGCTGCGAAAATATCCATATTCCCATCACGATTAATATCAATAAAGGCAAAATCAAACATATTTTGATTCCACACTTCAGGTGATGCGCCGTATGGGTCTGAGAAGTTGCCATCTCCATCATTGTTGAGCAAGACAAATTTACGCACGCTGTCTGAACCGGTGTCACAAGGCGGGAACATCGTATCGACATCCGCTAAGCCAAGATCGAGGTCGCCATCACGGTCAAGGTCGGCAAATTGGAAGTTACCACCGTGGCTAACCGTTCGGGCACTCGTAATCATTTGGGTTGAATAGCCAGCATCCGTAGAGCCAAAGTTGATCATGTCTTGACCGTCTTCTTGAACAAATACATCGAGAACGGTGTCATCATTCAAATGTTCAACCATGAACATATAAGCATCGTTGCTTGGAATTTCTTCGAAGTTGGTAAAGGTGCCATCTCCATCATTGATGAGGGTGAAGATACCTGCCTTGTTAAATGGCTCGGTGGCATACTCAGCGGAGAGCTTCACAATATCGTTTTTGAGGTCACCATTCATATCGATGATTTGAACGGCCGTTCCGAAGGCGGAGTTTCGCAAATCACCAAGGCGTGTTTCACTTTCTTCCGTAAAGTTGCCAAAGCCATCATTGATCAGGAGCACATCTTTAGCGCCGCCTTCAAACGCATAGTTCGCAAAATAAATGTCAGGCGAATCATCTCCGTTGATGTCTCCGATGGTTACGGCACAGAATTGCACCGTGTCGGTGTCATAGCTGACTGGGAGTCGTGATGATTCATCTGCCAAACCGCGCCACTGTCCAAAGGCATCTTGCCCTTGGTTGCGATAAAGCACCGGTGGGTCATCAAATGTTGAGGCAATGATGACATCAAGCCAGCCATCTCCATCTAAATCAGCGATGACGACATCGCGAGCATCCGTTTGGTTGGTCAAGAAGTCAGGGGCGTAGACGGTTGTTTTATCTTCCAGTTTACCGTTATTGTTCATCAACAGAATGTCGCTTTGTCCACCCACGGCGTCAAAAGCATTTTTGCGCACGATGATGATGTCTTCCCAACCGTCTTGGTCAAGATCACCAATGGCGAGATCTTTTTCATAACTGTCGGTGCCGGAGAGGTCTAAACGGCTGTTTGTATCATCTGCCCATTCGCTCCATCCGCCGGTAGCAGGGTCAATCGTCCACGTGAAGCTTTGCTCAGTGCTAAAAATCTTATCGTCAGCATGAACAGTAATGGGATAAGAACCCGCATCACCTGCAACAACAGGACCTGAAATTTCGCCCGTGTTTGGGTTAATTGTCACGCTTGGAGGCAGCCCTTCCGCTGTGTAAGTGATCGCGTCGTCATT
>JANQSK010000166.1 GCA_028284105.1 Anaerolineae bacterium | reverse complement strand
AGCCCCATCATTTCCAGCTTCAAACTTTGATAAAGTGGATCTCCCACCAAGGCTGGTGGATTAATGGCCAGCACTTCAACAGTTGCGCCGATAGAATCTCCATCGATACGCGTCTGTTTAATCAATTCACCCGCTTCCTTGGCAAAGGCTTCGTCAAACGCATAAATTTCGTTTGATTGGAGCTTAGATTCAATCTCTTGAATATGCTTCGCGTCAATTGTCTGGTGATTTTGGTCTTGGATGAGGTCCGTTAGGTGGGTAGATAAGTTGTTTTGGGCTTTGAGTGAGCCCACTTGTGTGATGGACGAGATGAAGTGAGTGCCAAACGTCTGAATTAAAAACCGACGCGCAATGGTGCCCCCAATCACATCACTGATGGTGCTGCGATAGCTTGAACGGCCGCCACCTCGAATATCCACAAACCCTTGTGATTTGTGATGTTTCAGCAGATCTGTGTGGCCAGGACGTGCAGCCCCTTGCTCCCCTTTGAATTGATCATAGTGTCGTGATTTTGTGGAAGCAGACAGCACAAGTGCAGCAATGGGTTCGCCTGTTGTGTAGCCGGCTGTATATGTGGTTGACATAAAGCTGTTATCAGGAAGCGTGACTTCTAACTTTGGCCCAGCGGTGAGCGCATCATGATCATCTTGATAAACCCCTGAAAGTAGAACAACTTTATCTTTTTCATTGCGTGGTGTGCCGTGCCGATTACTGCCCGGTCTGCGCCGATCCAAGAAGGGCTGAATATCGTCTCTGCTGATGCTGAGACCGGGAGGGCAACCAAAAACAATGGTTGTAATGCCTGGGCCGTGCGATTCACCTGCACCGGCAACACCGAAGTAAGGACCACCTAAAATTTCCATGTGTGAAGTGTATCAAAGATGAATGGCGAGAGCGAAACGGCCGTCACGACAACGGCCGTTTCTTCGAGACTGAAACTCGTTGAGCTATTCCCAATTAAAGGAAGCAAAGACCAAGGAATAGCTCTTGTCCAAGAAGGAGCAGGTATTCTATTCAACGAAATGTATTCACTTTTTCCGACACGATTTTTGAGAAAGATTAAAATCCGCTTTGTTGACTCGTCCACGGTGGGGGTGTTTTGGCTTGAAATTCTTCAGTGCTTGGGCCATGAAGATTGAGCAGTCGCCATCTGCCATAGAAATAGCTACCCACAAGAAGCAGGGTCGTCGCAGGCCATCCCGATAGCAGCTGCGTTAGCGCCAGTTGCTCAATAGCTTCCGTTTCAAATAGAGACCATTGGAGCGCGGTGCGCAATCCAAAAAAGAGAAACCATGCGAGTGTCACTTCACTATAGGCGGGACGCACTTGGGGATGCCAATACCACCCAATTGGCCAACGACGCGTGATATAGCTTGTGAATGCCACTAACGGCCGTTTTGCTAACACGCTTATCAGGCAAGTAACGGCCGTTATGCCACCAATGCCGATGGTGGGTAAAAATCCTGCCGTGATGCCAAAGCGCCGCGCCACAAACAGCGCTATCAGCAGAACAAATATGCCAAGCAAAATGGAGCGTCCCGTTTTGCCGGATGAGACTAATTTAAATTCATTGACGAGCTCTTGAAATTTGTTCTGCATGAGTACCAATTCTTAGAATGTCACATGAAAAATATGACATTTATCATCAGTCAAATGTTATCATCTCTTATAAGATTTATTTATTGATGGGATGTGCACTTTCACAATCTCATTCATAAATAACGGAGATTACATTGATATGTTTCAACTTAAACAACAGTCTAATATTACAATGATTCGGTCTATTTTGCTGGCCGTTTTGGGCATAATGATTTTGAGCGTGGTTCAACCAGCCTCAGCCCACGTGAAATGGTTTACTGACTTTAATTATCTAGAACGGCCGTTAACCTTCGCCGAAGTGATGAATCCTACCTTTATTGCACTCGCAATTTTAAGTTTTGTTGTCGTCGGGATGATGGTCGTGATTGATAAGCAGCTCGATCAAACAGGTTGGTACGGCCGTGTGAACAATTGGTTGATTGCACAGCAATCTTATAGCGTTTTGGTGATGCGAATTGCGATGGCGGCCTTGTTGCTCGTCTCATGGTCAAGCAATGCGATTTTAGCCCCTGAGCTAGCCTCTGATTTGAGCTGGCTTATATGGCTCCAATTTGTATTAGCGCTCCTTTTGCTCTTTCCACAAATGACCGCAATTGCAGGTGCAGGCCTGATTGGTCTCTATTTTCTTAGCATCATTGAGTTTGGATTCTTTCACCTGCTCGACTATCTGCACTATGTCGGGATTGGCGTCTTTTTGCTGACCCACGATGCAAAGAATGAACGGATTCGCGGGCTAGGTCTTCCTGCCCTTTACGCCACAATTGGCTTCTCTTTGATTTGGCTCGGATTTGAAAAGCTTGTTTATCCAAGCTGGGGCCTTTACCTCATTGAACAGAATCCACAGCTCGCCCTTGGTTTGCCACCTGAATTTTTCTTGCAAGGGGCAGCGTTTGTTGAAATTTCGCTCGGCTATTTGTTGCTCATTGGTTTGTTAGAACGGCCGTTAGCAGCGGTCATTACGCTCGTTTTTTTCACGACAACGCTGGTGTTTGGCAAGATTGAGGTGATTGGGCATACGCCACTTCATGCCGCCCTGATCGTTTTCTTATTCAATGGCCCGGGGCACGTGTACAAACCACCGATTGCCATTCACAAAAAGCTCAACTGGCGCGTCATGTTTGCGACGGTGAACTTAGTGGTGGTCTTGCTTCTCTTTGGATTGAGCTACACGGCAACCGCGCAGAGCCAGTATGATACGGCCGTTGCTAGCAGTACTGGTCACAGTAGCGGTGTGATGGATTTGACCAATGGTGAGTTAGTTCCTGAAGTGACACATATTGAGGTGATTCAGGAAAATCCAGATAGCTACAATTTGCATGTTGAGATTGACAACTGGGCATTTACCCCGGCACTAACTGGCGAAGAGACAATTCCCAATGAAGGGCATGCTCACGTTTATGTGAATGGTGAAAAAGTAGGGCGGATGTACAGCAACTGGTTCCACCTTGGAGACTTACCAGCTGGTGAGAATCATATTGTTGTTACCTTAAATGGGAACGATCACACGGATTTTGTTGCCAATGGCCAACTGCTGGGAGATGAAGTCACAATAACGGTTGAATAAACAGATGGCCCACAGGGGGTTGTGGAAAATGGGAAGCAAAGTCTTTCCAGTTCCGCACCCTCTGTGGGCAAAACACCTGTTTAAACGAAAAGGTGGTACTTAAAAAAGTTAGTCGTAATCGCTTATCGGTTCTTTAGAGTTAGACAATTTCTTTATCGTGTACTGATCCAAATACCTAATTTGACAGTGATTTTAGACGTTCTAAGCGGTCGGCTTCATTGGCTTGAAGCCAGCTATCCTTCGATAAGATGGCATATGCGCGAGCATAGTAGGGGGCGGCTTTTTCTCTTTGATTCAAAGCCAAAAGCGTTTCACCTATCTCTTCTTGAACATACCCATCATCTTCTTCTAATTCCTGATACTCTTTTTCAAGCCCCTCTTGCACAGTGAGGGACTCATCAAGTCGACCCAATAAGCGGTACATTTTACCGATGCACCAGCGGGCGATACGCTCGCGGCCTGCGTTAGGGCTTTCATCGATGAAGAAGGCCTGTGTTTGTTCAAACATGTCTAACGCTTTTTGATACTCGCCTTGATCATGATAGGTCCAGCCAATGTTGTTGCTGAGGCTGCCGATCCAGCGGCGCGCTCGTGTGTTGCTGGTTTTTTTTGCTTCGTTCATCGCTATGAGATTCCATTCCATTTGGGCCTCTAAATCACCATCAAGGACGCCCATCATGTGGGCAGCATCAATAGTGTAGAAATCTTCTGCATGGGCTTTGGCAATTTCATAAGCCTCAAGAAATAACGGCCGTGCCAAATTAACTTGTTTGTTGGAGTTATGGGTACGGCCTCGCTCTAAAAGATAGCGGATCTTGGCGACATGGAGTTCGTCGGTTAGCTGGGGTTCAACTTGATCTAAGAGGGTGTGAGCGTCGTCAAATTTGCGCTGTAAGCTTTGCGTGCGGGCCAGTTGGGTGAGGAGCTGAAGATGGGCTGAGCGATCTTCTTGGATGGATGGGTCTTGGAGCAACTCTCGAAATTTAACGGCCGTTTCCTCGGGTTTGCCATAGTTCCATAATTCATCAAAAAGTGGGGTCTTGTCAGACATACCGCCTCCTTTATGGCTCATCTGTTCTATGGTAGCAATGATAGACGAAACGGCCGTTAATTCAAGTTATTCAACTATTCAAAGAAGAGACCCAATTGGGCCTCTTCTCATAGCAATCTGACTATTGTCTGGCTGCTGCTTCATTGATGCGAGGATTCAAGAAGTTCAGCGTTTGTTCAATCGTCAAAAAGGCCAAATCCCAATTGAAGCCATCGACACCACCTGAATCTACACAGGAGAGATAAGCTGGGCGGGTACGGTCAAGCGAGAAGATAAACGAGACTTCATACCCAAACGCCAGATCTTCCCAATCAGCAGGGATTTCGTCATAAAACACCCCCGAGAAGAGCAGATTGTTGTATGTGTTGACATACGCTTCACAAGCCGCGCCATCTCCGTTGCGAATGCCATCTAAATGACCTTTCATCGCGTTGAGCGCATTTTGGATATTGAGCATATTGCTGTACATCGCTGCCTTGTCAAATGGACGGACTGGGAATGTACCCAAGATGTCATTTGGATTTGAAATGTAGTAAAGCGTGATGTTGTCCGGTGTGGGCTCTTCCGTTGGTTCAGGCGGAACTGGCGTGTTGGTAGGTAATGGAATGGGTGTTGATGTTGGTGTGTCTGTTGGCACCGGTGTCTCTGTAGGTGTGGGTGTGTCCGTGGGAACCGGCGTATCGGTTGGCAGTGGTGTCGGTGTGTCCGTTGGTGTGGGCGTGTCAGTTGGCACAGGTGTGTCAGTTGGCACCGGTGTCTCTGTAGGTTCGGGCGTGTCTGTGGGTTCCGGTTCCTCAGTTGGC
>JANQSK010000165.1 GCA_028284105.1 Anaerolineae bacterium | reverse complement strand
GAGCGGCCCGGTTAAATAACGGCCGTGTTGGATTATTAAACAACTGCCCAAGCTGAACATCTGCATCCGGTTGCGCAAGATCAAAGACATTGGGGTTATAGGTTGGGTAGCTTGCCATTGCCCGAATGGCGCCTGTGTTGACGTCCATGACGACAGCTGCACCAGCATTGATACTCTCTGGCAAGGTGAGAATGGCTTGAGCCAGCGCCTGTTCAACAGCCCCTTGATAATCTAAGGTAAGGCTCGTATAGACTGAGCGAGCTTGTTTGGGTGATACTTCCTGGACGGTGCTGATATATTCTCCATTGGCACCAACAACTGTCAAGATACCGCCGCGTTCACCGTTTAAATACTCTTCGCCCCAACGCTCAACACCGACAAGCCCAACTTGTTCATCACCTCGGAACCCTTCAGCAAGATAAGCATCGATTTCTTCCGCTGGGATAAAGCCTGTGTATCCCACGATATGAGGAGCCACACCTTCTTCAGAATAAAGTCGTGTTAGACGAGGTTCGGGTTGCGTGAGCCCTTTTCCGATAAAGGGTTGTAAAGAGCTAATTGATGCTTGAAGAGTTTCCTCTGAAATTTCCCCAATGGGCCAGAACCAATCGGGTAGGGCCGGTGCATAAATTTCTTTGATTTCGTCAGGTGTTAAATTGAGGACAGGGCTCAATGCATTGAGCAAGCCTTCTTCATCTTCAATTTGTCCTGGAATAACGCCTAGGCCAAAGATAGTGCCTTGGAAAGCCAGCGCACGGCCGTTTATGTCATAAATGTTGGCGCGTGCTGGAATAGAATATTCAAGGAATAGCCGATTGCCTTCACTTAATTCGGGGAGGATAAGCCCTTCATTCCAAAGGATGCCCCAGCGTTCAGCTTCAAAAACAAGAGGAACGTTGTAATCACGAACGATTTGCCCTACAACGGCCGTTTCCCACGTAACGCGAATTGCTAGCTCCGCATTATTGCCTTCTTGATTGATAGCAAGGGGCTGGCTGTGAATCGATTGCACAACGGCCGTATTCATGGCCTCTTCGTAGCGAGCTACAAAAGCACGGCTGTCAATGACTGCCTGTTGAGACGGCGTTAACAAGCTGTACATGCCAAGGAAATCGAACCCCTCCCAAGCTCTGAAGAAGGCTAACGCAATACCGCGGGCATCTTCTTCAGTGGGGGCGGCTGTTGGTGGTGGAGTTACTGTTGGGCCTGGAGTAAGCGTCACCACAGCGAACGAGTCAGAAACGACAGGGTCTGTGGCTGAATCTGAACTTTGCCCGCAGCTGATAAGCAAAATAGAAAATAAAATAATAATTGATGATTTAGACAATAACTTTTTCATATGTAAATTTCAGTAAATTTCTTGAAATAAAACAGGTTAGAACCATGAAATTTACTTGGTGATTAACAGTCTGTGTAAGACATATTTTTTAGAAAACTCTCTGTCAATCACATAAATTCGGCGTCATTATAGCCTACCCATTTTGGATGTGTGAAAGGTTGCTGGGCATTTTGGGTAAATTCTCAGGTAGATAAAGGCTTGGTTTTTGATACTTCAATATTGGAATAATTTCTTAATGTTTGTAGGCGAGGGATGTAATAAACTTTTTATAGGATCATAATTGGATCATTGTAAAAAATTTGAGGAGCAAGATGTGAGTAAGAGAGTAGCCCTTTTCGCTTTTATTTTTATTTTAATAGGCTGTACTTCAACGGGTGCAGATGATGTTGTTGACGTCGATTCCCCAACAGCTGAGCCAACTGTAATTGTTGAAGAAGCCACAGAGATACCAGAAGTTGAAGAGGTCGTTGTTGAAGAAGAAACAGCCGAAGTTATTGAAGAGCCAACCGAGGAACCCGCTAAAGAAGCTTTAACAAACTCTGCGCTACCTGTTCCTGAAGAACCGACACCAACGCCCGTTCCTGAACCAGAAGAACCCTCCTTTGCTGGCACAATTCCTGCACCAGAATTTCCAGTGGGATTAGATTGGTTGAATACGGGACGGCCGTTAACCTTAGCTGAATTACGAGGCAAAATCGTCATTCTCGACTTTTGGACATACGGGTGTATCAATTGCATTCACGTCATCCCCGATCTCAAAGCCCTAGAAGAAAAATATGCTGAGGAGCTTGTTGTGATTGGTGTTCATTCAGCCAAATTTGAAAACGAAGGTGTAACAGACAATATTCGCCAGATTATTTTGCGATATGAGTTAGAGCATCCCGTGATTAATGACAATGAGTTTGTCGTTTGGTCAACATGGGGGGCTCGTGCTTGGCCGACATTTGCATTTATTGATCCGGTAGGCAATGTGCTTGGCTTCCATTCTGGTGAAGGCGTTTACGATCTTTTTGATCAAGTGATTGAGGGCATTATTGGGGAGTTTGATCCTCAAGGATTAATTGATCGCACCCCGCTAGAGCTGATATTAGAAAATGAAGGCTTGGCAGAATCTCCGCTACTCTTTCCTGGTAAAGTGCTGGCAGATGCACCCCATAATCGTCTATTTATTGCTGACTCAAATCACAATCGTATTGTCGTTACCGATTTGGAAGGCCGTGTATTGGAAGTCATTGGAAACGGCCGTCCAGATTTGCAGGATGGCACCTTCGAATCGGCAAGCTTCTTCCGCCCTCAAGGCTTGACCTTGGTTGACGAGAACACGCTCTATGTGGCTGATACTCAAAATCATGCCATTCGCCGTGTTGATCTATCCTCCCAATTGGTTGAAACGGTGGCTGGAAACGGCCGTCAAGGAAGATATGAGCTGTTTGAAGGAGTTGGCGAAATGGTCGCGCTCAACTCACCTTGGGACGTTCTTCATGAAAACGGCATCATTTACATCGCCATGGCCGGCCAGCATCAACTGTGGCAATTTGATCCCAGCACCGATGTGGTAAAGGTATTTGCTGGTAGTGGTCGAGAAGAGCTGCTTGATGGCCCCTTGTTAGCTGGTGGCCTAAATCAACCCAGCGGTTTGGCTTCAGACGGCGACCGCCTGTACTTTGCAGACAGTGAAGCCAGCGCTATTCGTACGGCAGGATTGCCAGTTGGACAAGAAGGTTTGAACACGATTGTCGGTACGGGGCTGTTTGATTTTGGAGATTTGGACGGCGTTGGTGATGATGTTCGTTTACAACATCCATTAGGTGTTGTTTATCAAGACGGCATTCTTTATATTGCTGATACCTATAACAACAAAATCAAGCGCATTGTTCCCGCCACCCGTGAAACAACGACCGTTTTAGGAACCGGTGATGATGGTTGGCAAGATGGAACGGATGGCGTTCTATTTGATGAACCTGGAGGATTGAGCATCGCAGACAACAAATTATATATTGCTGATACCAATAATCACGTTATTCGGGTCGCAGATTTAGCCACCAATGAGGTGTCAACACTCGTTTTGATTGATACAGAAGGCTTGTTGACACGTCAACCTGAAGGCGGGCAATATACAGGTAAAGTGGTAACGCTTGATCCACAAACGCTTCAAACAGGAGATGTCACAACCCAACTCGTTGTGGACATTCCTGAAGGGTTTAAACTCAATGATATCGCCCCTTTTTCTATTGAATGGACAGCAAACGGTGAAGAAAATGTCTTGACAGAATATCAAGAAGTTTCACCGGCATTTCCACTTCAAGTCCCTGTCACGATTTCTCAAGAGACGTCAAGTTTACAAGCTGATATAGTGATTTATTACTGTGATGATGAGGCTGAAAGCTTGTGTTTTATTGAGCGGCTTCGGATACAAGTACCTGTCGTGGTTGATGCGGATGGGGAAACGGCCGTTGATATTTTGCATACCATTCCACTTCCTCCAAATCAGGGGTGAAAATAGTAAAGTTCAAAATATAATTTAATTGTGCAGAAAGAGGAATCGTGAACAATTTCCGGTACTTGCTTTTCACCCTGCCATCCGTTATAAATGAGTCATACGATTTCGTGAATTTTTCCCCATTTGCTTCCCCAAATAATCGGTATGATGGGTTGATTCCTGAACAGTAAAAAATTAAAAAAAGTCACAAAGAGGTTTTGTGAAGAATGTCTGATACAAACGAGTTTTCTGGACTAAAAATGCCTGTGTTTACAGCTTTTGGCTGGGCAGGTGAAGAAACAGCTATACAATTTGCCCTTGCACAGATGGAACTGTTCATTGAAGAACTCCATCAAAAAGCCCCAAAAGCGATTAAAGATTTAATGCCTTTTAATGGCTTGAGTAAACCCAACCAAAATGTTTACATCTCAAGTGAAGCGAATCCTGAAAATGGATTGCACATGGTATTTAATGCGCGGACTTCTAGTTTGGAGCTTCTGATTAGCCTTTTTAATAAGGCGCAATTGGAAAAAACGTATAAACAAATATTGAAACAGCCTGTCTTGGGTCATCGCTTAATCACCCAATTAGGCACTGATTGGTCAATTCATGTGAAACAGATGCAGTATGATTCAGATTCTGAGGATGCGACTAACTATCAAGATTTGTTTAAAGACAATATCAGTAAATTTGATGATGATACGGCCGTTGCCATTTTTGAAAAGGCGGCCTATCTCAACGGTGAAGAGAAATGGGTTGCGCCAATTAACATTTCTCGTCGATTTGAAGCGGAACAAATCTCTGCAATGGGGGCCCAAGTGGTTGACGTGATGGGAGAACATCTCATCTCTATTGCGCCACTGCTTACCTTTTTGTCAGGGCAATCTGCGAAAAAGAGCAAATCGGCAACCAAAACAACTAAAACTCGCAAAACTAAAACAACCAAAACTGCTACAAAGAAAGCAGTACAGGTTGATGAGTCAATCGAAGAAGGCTTTACCTATGGCTCAGTGCTAAAACCGCTGCACCTTCGTAAAGGATTTGTCAATTTAACCCCACAACATTGGCCCTTCTTTTCAATCAACTCCCGCACAGAAACGCGTCAAGTTACCGTCTATTATGATGGTGTCTATGATAAAGGGTGTGCCGTTTGGCGAATGTTGCCCGATGATCGAGCAAGATTGGTTTTAAGCCCGCCTGTACACAACTGGCTGGAGGATAACTTTTCCCCTGAAGACTCAGTACAAGTCACAGCGACGAAAATTGGATTAGATGAAATCCAGCTTTCAATTAAGGCAGTTTCTGAATAACCCACAACAGAAAACTGCAAAATATAATTTAAAACCCTAACACATAAAGTCTTGAGTAGCATTTTATAACTCAGGACTTTTTTGTGATATGTCTCATGATTTTCATGAGCCGATGACTATAACTTTTAGGCTATTTTAGGGTTATGACTAACGATAAACAACCGTACTGATTCATAATGCGCTACGCATAAAGAACGAAGGGGAACTTATGGCACGCACAAAAATTGTGGCCACCATTGGGCCAGCCTCAAATAACGAAGAGACCATTTCCCAGTTATTAGATGCCGGCATGAACGTCGCTCGCGTTAATTTTTCACATGGGGATCATGAATCCCATACGGAAACCGTTCAACTCTTGCGCCATGTTGCCGAAAAGAAAAACAAAACATTAGCTATTTTGGGTGATTTGCAAGGACCCAAAATTCGCTTGGGACATGTAAAACCGGGCGGTATCAACCTGTCATTAGGGGATGAGGTAATTTTGACGATTCATCCCGGTCAGCCAAATATGGTGCATTTACCTAATCCTGAGTTGATGACTGCTGTTCAGCCTGGAGCAAATTTGGTTATTGGGGATGGTGAAGTTGAGTTTGTAGTTCTTGAGAAGCTAGAGGGTGCCGTTCGGTGTGAAGTTGTGGTGGCTGGCCTGCTTGAGGCACGAAAAGGTGTAAATGCGCCAGGTACAAATCTGCCTATTTCTTCAATAACAGATAAAGACCGGACCGATTTGAAGTTTGCCTGCTCTTTGGATCTTGATTTTATTGCGCTATCGTTTGTAAGAACGGCCGTTGATATTATTGAACTAAGACGCCTCATTCACGCGGAAGGGAAGGATATCCCGATCATCGCCAAGATTGAAAAAAGAGAGGCTATTGATAATCTTGAGGATATTCGTGATACGGCTGATGGAATGATGGTCGCTAGAGGGGATTTAGGCATTGAAGTGCAGCCCCAAAATGTGCCAATGCTCCAAAAGAGAATCATTCGTTGCTGTAATGAGGTCGCAATCCCCGTCATTACGGCAACCCAAATGTTACAATCGATGGTTGAGCATCCACGCCCAACCCGTGCTGAAGCAAGTGATGTGGCCAATGCAATCTTAGACGGAACTGATGCAATTATGCTATCAGGTGAAACAGCCACAGGTAAATTTCCTGTTGAAGCCGTCAAAATGATGACCCAAATTAGCGAAATTACTGAAAAAGAGTTTGCTTTTGAGCAATTTGGATTCAACTATCAAAATGAACTCGATACGGGGAGCGTCACTCAGGCAATTAGTACAGCGAGCATCACGGTTAGTAAAATTACCGAAGCCAAAGCGATTGTAAGTGCAACCATGTCAGGCTACACAGCGCGCCAAATTTCGAGCCATCGTCCAAGAACATCCATTATTGCGGTGACGCCACTTAAGAAAACCTTACGTCAGCTGGCTTTGACATGGGGTGTTGAAACTTTTTTGGTAACTGATTTCTCAGAGGCGGAGGCGATGGTGAAGGAGACGGTTCGAACATTGCGGAAAGCTGGATTGAATCCTGGAGATCGGGTCGTCATTACCGCAGGTGTTCCTTTTGGGGCCACAGGACATACAAATTTAATTCGTGTCCACGAAATTCAATAATTTTGTAACGGCTGATCATAGATTACTGTCGATTTTATAGTAGCCGATCGATGCCCACCTTTATCTATTGTGTGTGATATACTTCATAAATTAGATGAGTTCCATCGCAAATTTCGATTAAATTCCCAAAAATGTCATTTAATTGTCAATAAATGACAGATGTTTGAATTATAATTTTCCTCTGTATAGGAGCGGAAAATGATGACAAAACCACGAACAGCTTTACTCGAACAATCAAGCTTAGCTTGGGAGCCCCCTCAAATTAAGACATTTGAGGATTCTGGTCTTTCTGCTGGCTTTTTACAAGACCTTGTTTTGAAAATGCTTTATTTTCGAGGTCAAATGACAGGTAACGAACTGTCTGACTCAATCCATCTACCTTTTCAGAATGTTATTGATAAAGTCATGGAATTTTTACGCCGTGAGCAATATGTTGAAGTGATTGGGTCTGGTGGGTTAACGGCCGCTACATTTCAATACTCAATTACAACAAAAGGTGGCGAGCGGGCCCGTGAACGGTTAGAGCGAACAACGTATGTTGGTCCAGCTCCTGTACCATGGGACGATTATATTACAGCTATCAAAAATCAAGGCACACAACGGTTAAAGGTCAATCCACAGCGCATGAAAAAAGCGCTCTCTCACCTTGTTTTAGAACCGGATGTATTTGAACGAATTGGCCCTGCTGCAAATTCAGGGAAATCACTCTTTTTATATGGCCCTCCTGGAAACGGTAAAACAACGATTGCTGAAAGTATTGGCCGAATGATTTTGGCAAATGATATTTATATTCCCTATGCTGTCATTATCGAAGGGCAAATCATCAAAGTTTATGATGAAATTAACCACGTTGCGATTCCAGAGATAGAACCACCACGAGGCGTTACTGGCACATTGGGCGGAAAGCGGATGGATCGCCGCTGGATCAAGATTAAGCGACCCGTCATTATGGTTGGGGGTGAGCTTGGTTTAGATGGTCTTGAACTCATGTTTGATCCCATCAATAAATATTATGAAGCCCCATTCCAAATGAAAGCAAATGGGGGAATGTTCTTAATTGATGACTTCGGTCGTCAACAGGTTCGTCCTAGAGATCTGCTGAACCGCTGGATTGTACCAATGGAAAAGCAAATCGACTTTTTAGCGCTTCATACCGGACAAAAAGTGGAAGTGCCTTTTGAGGTATTAATCGTTTTCTCAACGAATCTCCCGCCAGGTGACTTAGTGGATGAAGCGTTCCTTCGTCGTATTCGTCACAAGATTGAGGTCAAATCCCCTTCTTTTGAGGGGTATCGAGAGATATTTAAGCGTGTCGCTAAATCACGGAATATTGAATACGATGAAGCTGGTTTGCAATACTTGCTCAAAGAATATTATGTGAAAACGAAGCGCAAGCTAAGAGCGAACCACCCCCGAGATATCCTTGAACAGCTTGTAGACATTGCAGACTATCTTGAAGTTAAACCAGAGCTCAATAAAAACTTGCTGGATAGAGCTGCTGAATCTTATTTTGTAAAAATGTAGAGTTTTATTGATAGATAATTATTGCAGGTTGGGGATTGAGCTGGTTCATTATTTCATCGGGAGTTAGAACTGGAAAATCCCCATCTGTTGGGAAGAGCTTAAACCCTCCAAATTCAAAACCAGGCTCATTTGCATAACGAAGATAGCTGTTGATCTTTGTTTGCGCCGCTCCAACACCATCTCCATCAATCACAACTTCAACATTTGGATAATCTTGGATAAATTCTTTATCGGGAAGCATTTTGTTCGCAAATTGATGCAAAATGAGCACTTTATTGACGCCTATTTCTTGGCTAATTTGATTTAGCTCTTGTTGAATCGCGTTAATATCGGCTGCGTACAGTTGTCCTAAATTGATGCCAGGGACTTGATTGCCATCCATAACAAATTCAGGGTCTATTGCAAAGTGTACATGAGGATGATAAAGAAACGATTCAATTCGCTTCATTTCCGCAAGCGGGGAGCCATGTCCAGGTTGAATATCGAGGATCACTGCAAACCCTAGCGACTCGGCTAATTGAATCCATTCTTCAATAAGGGCGTCGTTTAAATAGTGCCGATAGTAAGGTGGCGTCTTATCTGCGACAGTGACGATGATGTGGAATGTGGGCAATGTTTCTAATGTTTGGCTGTAATTGGCATAGATTTGATTCGTTTGCTCCAGCTCTTGAATCATTGCTTCTGGGGGTTGATTGCCTAAAATGCCAAGCGCAGGTCCCAATGGTGTCCCATAATATGCTACAAGCCGAAACCGTTCTAAATAGGGGAGTGTTTCATCTTGAGGAGGATTGAGATATTGAACATATGGATCTAATGTGGGTGTGGGTGTCGGCGGTATGGGTGTATTGGTGGGTGGAAGCGGAGTCGAGGTTGCAGTAGATGTGGGTGTTGTCGTTGGTGGGAGGGTGACAACGGCCGTTTCCGTGGGTGGCACCAAAAAAGTTGTCGGTATCAAAGTTGGTAAAACGGCCGTTTGCTCAGGTGCCGCAAGAACACACCCTGATAATAGAAAAATGATACCAAGAAAGAAAAACGGCCGTAAAATGCGACCGTTTGCAAACCATGGATGCCCAACCATTACAACTTGCTAGGCTTTATGAGCTTGGTTGTTTTTCAGTTAAATCATCGTAGAGCTTGTACAAATTGGCGTAATGCAAATCAGCAACGAGTCCATTTAATGGAATACGAGATTTGCCACAGCTCTCTATATCAATGGCTTGTAAAGAATCTCGTGGGCCACCCGATTCAATAACTTCGACAACGCGTGCGCGAATCGTTTCAAGATAGTCGATATTACTGTTAATAATATTGGCAATTTCCCCACGAAGGATGACTTCTCCATGTCCTTGAACAACTGTGTCTGGAGCCATTTCGAGCATGCGTTGATACGAACTCATGAGTTCATCATACCCGCCGTCAAAAATAGTCGGCACAGGCATCATATTATCAGAAGCAAACAGGATGCGATTGTTGGTCACATAAACACCAACCAAATCTTTAGTATGGCCCGGCATATGACAAATTTTGAGAGTCTTTCCACCAAGGTGAATGGTTAAATCTTCATCTTCAAAAATAAAGTCAGGCAAGACAATACGAACTTCCCCAAGCTCTTGGCTTTGAAGTTTGGCTTCTCTTAGCCCTTCACGACCACGAGTGTCCAAAAATTGCTTGCATAAGGCGTGACTGACAACACGTGCGCCAGGGAACAAATAAGTTCCCTGTGTGTGGTCAGCATGGTAATGGGTACTAATGACGTAGCGGACTCGATGCCCTAATCGATCTTCTAAAAACTCTTTTACAGCTCTTGTTTCTTCTGGGAAATAGAGTGTATCAATGAGAATGACGCCTTCTTTTGTGAGAATAGCGCCTGATGTAACCTGAGCATATTGTCTACTCGTGAAAACGTAGATGTCATCAGCAATGCGTTCACGAATCATGGCACAAATTTTCCTTTATCTTTGAGTATGGTTCTTGCCCTTCCCTATCAGCAAGATGAACCCCACCATGCCGTGTGGACCTCTCAGTGTGAACCTGCATAAGCAGGTGGGAATCTTTTCGTGAGTTTTCTGATTTGCCGAGCCTAGGCCAGGCTACTACATCCCCTCAACGTATAGCGATTCCCTAAAATAAATCGTTGGCTCAACCTTGACAGCCCATCACGTACACAGCAGGGACGCGAGGATGTTAGCATACTCGAAAACGGTTTGCAAGGATGCTCATTTTATAATTTAAGGGAGTAGGGAGCCGACACAAATGGCAACTAATAAGATGAGGAGGTAGTAGTTTGAGGCCATAAACATTTTTTTAGCGACCTCTGGAGAGGGGTCTTTGATGAGTTTTAAATTTCGATTGACGAGGTCAGCTGAAATAAACACTACAGGTATAAAATAAAACCATCCTAACGATGGCAGAATGACGAGGAGTAACCCAGAAACGGCCGTTGGCAATGTGTGGCTCATCACCCACCAAGCCGCTTGCTTCGGAGTTGTGAAGACGGGCAGCATTGGGACATTCGTTTTAGCATAATCATCCCGATAAAGGAGCGCTAAGCTCCAAAAGTGGAATGGCGTCCATAAGAAAAGGATGGCTGATAGCACCAGCGCGCCCATATGATTCCAAGCGCCTACAGCCGCACTTCCGCTTAATACGGCTGCGCTACCGGCGGCACCCCCAATCACAATATTGAGTAGCGTGCGTGGCTTGAGCCACAGCGTATAAATGCCTACATAAATGAAAGCGCCAAGGAGTAAAAAGAAAGCAAGAGGGGGGTTGGAATTTAAAACAGCTAATGATGGAATTAAAATGAGACTGAGCCCAACCATCGGGACCCAATTGGGGTTTTCAATCGAGCCGTTGACTAACGGCCGTTTTTCGGTTCGTCCCATGTCGCCATCTGAGTTGCGCTCCCAATATTGATTGAGCGCAGAGGCACCAGCAGCAGCCATCCCACCTGTTACCCATAATAATAGTAAAGTGCTTATTCCTGGAAACCCTTCAGCTGCGATAAAGGCACCACCGGTAGCAGCCATCAGCAAGAGGAAAACAATGCGGAGTTTAAAGAGAACAACCACAAGTTTAAGGGTGTCTCGCCAAGAGCGCTGAGATGTTGCTGTTTGCATCTGTGTTGCTTGATGAATTTCCATACAATTTTGGATTGTAACAAGGTTCACAAATGCATACAATAGCCACTTATTAACCCTTTAATGAGAACCTCCTCTATGACGCGACTCAATCAAATATTTTATGAACCCATTAATACGATCACCCATTTGATTGGTGCTCTGGGGGCATTGGTTGGATTAATCATTTTGTTGAACCGTGCGAGGGGTATGCCAGCAATGGTTATCACATTTTCAATATATGGATTGGCTCAGCTCCTATTATATCTTGCGAGCTGCTTATTGCACGGTGTCAAGGCCTCGCATCGATGGCATTTCTTTCTAAATCGCATTGATCATATGGCTATTTTTTCGATGATTGCAGGCGTGTATACGCCAATTTTGTATCATTTACTGCCTGATCCTTGGCGCTGGTATCTTCTCGTATTTGTTTGGTTATTTGCTTTTATTGGGATGGGGTTTAAGCTGTTAAACCGACATATTCATGGCTTTTATAACGCATCAATTTATTTATTAATGTCATGGGGAACGGCCGTTCCTATCATTATATTTTTCGACGTTAACACATTATTTAGTCAACAAGGTCTTTGGTTAGTTTTAGGCGGGGGGATTATTTATTCTTTGGGATTTGTGATTTACTTTTTTGAAAAACCTGATCCATTCCCAGGAATATTAGGGCATCACGAAATTTGGCACTTATTTGTGATGGGTGGCAGCTTTCTGCACTTTTTGTTTATCTTAACGGAAGTGGCCCCTTCGTGATTGTTTTGTTGATGTCTCAATCTACTGGACTTTGGCAAAAAAAAAGCCCCCAATTGGAGACCTAGAAGAAAAAATAAAAGGGAACCCTTCACCTATCTTATGCTGCGCAATTGGGGTAAGCTTTTTGACATTCGTCCAAGCCGCCAATCGACGTCAACTTGATTTCTCAGTAAGGTTCCCTGCTACAAGTTAGTATGGGATAGTAAGCTTACAGAAACACTAAAGATTTCAATTTGATTTGACAAATTTTTGCATTTAAAAACACAGAGTAAGCCAGTTTATAATTCGCTAAGCAGTTAACATAACAACTTGACATAGGGATGGAACATGATACACTGATCATAGAATGGATCAGGATCAAAAACAGGGTGGCCTCAAGGCTATCACACGGTCTGTAGGGTGGAATATTTGGCAGTTTTTAGGCCGAATGGGTCTTGCTTTCCGTAAACTCCTTACTTGGTTCATTTGGATCCCCCTTTACTTTTTGACAATGCCAATATGGATGCCCATAAGCTGGGCGTGGTCATTTATCAAACCCATTTTCCCATATAGCTGGAAAGTATTGGGTCGAATGGGCCTTGCAATCCGCAAGCTGTGGTTCTGGTTAGTTTGGGAGCCGCTCCTGTGGTTACTGACCCCTGTTGGGTGGTTTTTAAAACGAATCCTCTGGCCAACAGTTCGCTGGACTGCAGGGAAAGTGGTTCAGTTTGCTCAATTTATCTGGAGGCAGCTCACTACGTTTTGGGCTTGGCTAATGCGCATTTCGGCGCCACGCCGACATTTGTGGAGACGGAAATTGAGATCACGCTGGCTCGTACTGTCTTCGAGAACACGTGTTTGGCTTAAACGGCCGTCTTACAAGCGGAAAGTAGACACTGCGCCATCCGTGCCACTGGCTGAAGGACGTCATCGGGGAGGGTTAAGATTAGCAACTGCCTTTGCAACCGTTGCGGTTTTGTTGACAGTTGGCATTATTAGTCTTCAAGAACGACAAGCCGAAGTAGCTTCTGCATCTGACGAAGGTCCTCAATTCTTCGCACCCCCTGAAGTTATTGTTTTAACCCCTACACCGTTACCTGCAACGCCAACAGCTATTCCAACTGCTGTTTTAACACCTTGGCCAACCCCTGATGTCACAAAGGGGGGCGGGGCAATACTGTTCAGCCAACATCAAAATGGGAATAGCGATATCTATTTGCTCCCAGTTGGGCAATCTGAAGCGGTACGTTTAACGACGCATCCTGCCCAAGATCGCTCTCCAAGCTGGAGTCCAGACGGTAGCAAGTTTGCATTCTCATCTAATCGGAACGGGGCTTGGGATCTATTTGTGTATGACATTCGCCTTGGAGAATTGCAGCAAATTACGAATGACTTGTATTTTGATGACTCGCCGACATGGTCTCCTGATGGACAGTGGCTAGCCTATGAATCTTTCCAAGATGGAAATTTAGACATTTTTATTATTGAGCTAAGCGACCCCAATCCTTTACAAATTACAAGAAACCCCGCTGCTGATTATGCGCCGACGTGGGAACCTAGCGATGGACGTCATTTAGCCTTTACAAGCTGGCGCTCTGGTGGTCCCGATATTTTTATCAGGTCA
>JANQSK010000150.1 GCA_028284105.1 Anaerolineae bacterium | reverse complement strand
TAGCGGCGAAACCAGACAAACTCTTGTCGGGCATCGTGGTGAAGTTCTATCTTTAGCAGTTTCTCCAAATGGCAAAATGTTAGCATCTGGTGCTCATGACAACACGATTCGATTGTGGTCTATGGAAAGTGGAGAAGAGGTCGCTCTTTTATCTGAACATTCAAAACCAGTAACGGCCGTTTCTTATTCATATGATGGCCGATTGCTGGCATCAAAATCAGCGGATGGCACTGTGCGGGTTTGGAATACGGAAAACAGGCAGTGCGTGACCGTTCTCGCTGAAAAACATTCGTCTTTTGCATTTTCAGGCTTGGCCTTTCATCCATCTGAACAAACCTTAGCAACACTAGGTGAAAAAGATAAAGTCATTCGAATATGGGATATCGAATTTTCTGAGTTGTGTTAACTGTCGCATCCTCAATTTGACATAAATAATGATGTGACGCTTTTTACACCTTTACTAACATTTTATCGGTAAACTATCAGAAACTATTTACAGCTATTTTCAAATTTCAATCTATCTAAGCGTGATTTCATGTAATTCTTTGTCACAAAAATCACAATTGTTAGATAGCTCGTTTGTTTAATGGTCTATGATTCTTTTACTTATTGGATCTTAAAGAAATTATAGATGTGTTTGTACAGGTTTAAATTTCTATGCTCGAAAAATCTACAACTGCTCCGATTTTCTTAAAGCAAGAGCAAATTCATCGGTCAGTTCATTTTATTACCAATGAACGCCTGATGATTAATTATCATTCACCTCAATTGGCTGAATTTCTAAATTTGCCTCAAGAAAATTGGGCCGGGCATTCTCTTATCACGATCTTGCCTGAACTTTCAGAGTGTGAAAAAACATTGGTCACGGACATTCCCAATTCGGGAGATTCGGTTGAGTATCATTTCCAACGTTTTGCTGAGACCTCTTCAAAGCCCTATCGGATTCAATTTGAGCATATTCAAAAACGGAACTATATTGTTCATTTAACGGCCGTTCCTGCCGAAAATCAAATCGAACACCTCGAAAGTCAAAACCAAACGCTCAAACTTCTTAATAAAGCCAGTCAAGTCCTTATTGAAACATTAGACTCAGAAGTTGTTCTTGAACGTATTCTTCAAGTAACCAACAAGATCATTGGGGCCGAAGGGAGCTCAGTTTGGCTTTGGGATGAAACAAATCCAGGCTGGCTTGTTTGTCAGGCTGCACATTATCCAAACCATATCAAACCGCTCATAGGAGAACGTGTCCAGCAAGGACAAGGCTTAGCGGGCTGGGTTGGGATGTATGGCAAAAGCGCTGTCGTGCTCGATACAAGTGCCGATATGCGCTTCTATCCCGGAGTTGATAATCACAGTGGCTTTAAAACACAATCCATTATTGCCGTCCCCCTCAACATGCGAGAAGGAACGATTGGCGTCTTAGAGATCGTCAACAAAAATGGGGGGCCATTCACAGAAAGTGATCAAACAGTGGCTGAAACGATTGCAGCATCGGCAGCCATTGCTATTGAAAATGCCCGCTTAGTTGAAGCATTGCAAACGCAAATGCAAGATCTACAGGCTCAAAATGAAGAGCTTGACGCTTTTGATCATTCTGTTGCACACGATTTGCAAAATCCGCTCTCTTTGATTGTTGGCTTCACCGATGTCCTTCGCCAAGCTGAACACAAAGATATCCCCGAAGATGATCGCAAATCTGCACTCGAAATGATTATGTCAAGTGCCCAGAAGATGAGCACTATTATTCATGAGCTTTTGCTTCTTTCGAGCATTCGCAAAGTGGAAGTAGAAAAAGTGCCTATCAACATGGAAGACATTGTCGATGCCGCATTAATGCGTGTCTCACACATGATTGATGAATACAATGTCACCGTTATTCGTCCTGATATTTGGCCAATCGCCTTAGGTCACGCCGCTTGGATCGAAGAGATTTGGGAAAATTACATCAGCAATGCGATTAAGTATGGTGGACGTCCACCCGTTATTGAACTGGGTGCAACCCTTGAATCTGACGGCCAAATTGTGCGTTTTTGGATCAACGATAATGGTCAAGGCCTCACCTTGGAGGAGCAGTCCCGCTTATTTGCTCCTTTCACCCGCTTAAGTTCTATTCGAGTAACTGGGCAGGGTCTTGGACTCTCTATCGTCCAACGCATCATGAACAAGCTAGACGGAGAAGTGGGTGTAGATAGTGTGATTGGTGAGGGCAGCACGTTTAGCTTCAAACTGCCCGTCGCTGACATGTAATCTACTCTTCTTCTAATAGGGCATTTTCAATATTATTAGATTCAGAGGCTTCTTTCTGATTCTGCCAGATGCCAATACCTAGTAAGATGCCCACAACAGCTAAACCAATCAATTCTCCCCAACTCATTTCAATTTGAATTCGAAATCCATCATTGACAGTTGAGCTTGCTAACAAGGTGGGTTCGTCTGTTGGCTTATTTTGGGTGGTAATGATGGGCTGTGGTGGGTTGTATTGATTCAAAAACGATGGTCGACGTTGCTCTGTGGAGACAAGTGGACCCGATTCACGGCCGTTTTGTATCTCTATTCCCCATCCATCGATCACGACCAAATAATGCTCCCCTAAACGTGAAAAACGGTTGTGATGGGTCGTGTAGACAAGCGTGAGCTGACGGTATTCATCCGATTGAAGGCCAATTTGATACACAGGGTGCCTTGCTGCATCAAAAGACGCATCTATCCACAAGCCATTGCGGTAGACAAATGTTTTCCCTCCCACCTCTTGTTGTGCGGGGACTTGATCAGCCAATACAGGGGTCACTTGAAGCAAGCCCATCACAATAGCAATAAAAATGAGTAAGACTATTCGACGTTGGTTATTTTTGGTCATCCGGTTGCCCCTTTTAATTAATTAGTTCATACTCTTCCAACGCCCTTTTAAATAAAAAAGTTCCATTTCAAAGTAGGTTAACAAGGGAGCTTGATCTGGGCTTTTTCAAATTCTTTTCCACATAGTTCAAATTAACTCGGAGGCTTTATGTCTGAAGCAAAACGGCCGTTAACTGCAGCCGATCTCTATGATTTAAAACTCGTCTCGGATCCCCAAATTTCACCAGATGGGAAGCATGCCATCTTCTCATTGATTCGTGTCGATAAGAAAAGTGAAAAAAAATACAGTGATTTATGGGTAGCCAATTTAGAAACAAAAGGGAAGCAGCAATTCACCTTTGGTGACTACAACGATGCCTCACCCCGTTGGTCACCGGATGGCAAATCAATTGCATTCATGTCAAACCGCAAAGATGAAAGACAGATGCAACTATATATTTTGCCATTTAGCGGAGGCGAAGCACGCCCTCTCACTGATATGAAAGGGAGCTTTGCTGAATTCAGTTGGTCTCCAAACGGGAAAACAGTCTTGGCACAGTTCCGCAAAATGGATGAGGAAGCCATGGAACGCCAAGAAGATGAAAAGAAGAAAAAGCTAGGGGTTGTTGCGCGTCACATCACCAGCTTAGGCTACAAATCTGATGGTGCAGGCTACTTGCCCAAAGAACGATGGCATATCTGGACTATAGATGTAGCATCAGGTGAAGCAACCCAAGTAACTGAGGGTGATTCCCATGAATCAGATTTAACGTGGACTCCTGATGGATCACATATATTATTTTCATCGAATCGTCACCCCAATTGGATTTTAAACCCGCAAGAATCCAGCTTTTATCGTATTCCAGCTGCGGGTGGAGACATGGTTCAGTTGGCTTCAAATAACGGCCGTAAAGGTGGGCCATCCTATTCTCCTGATGGCACGCAAATCGCTTTCTATGGGACAGATGACGTCACCCCATTTGCGCAAAATACCAATTTATTTGTTGTCGATGCAGATGGTGGAGAGGCGAAAAACCTTACCAAAGCTTATGACCTGAACATATCACCTTCTACTTTAGGGGATACAGGAAGCGGGACCCCATTTCCACGTCCCGTTTGGTCATTGGACGGTCAAAAAATCTATGTCATCGCCAGTGATAAGGGAGACCAACCCATTATTGCAGTAAATAGTGACGGCTCAGGTGTTGAACGACTGGCTGGTGACGGTGGCATCATTGATGGCTTTACCATGAGCAATGATCAAACCCGCATGGTTTATCAATGGGGAACCATTGAAGGACCCGCAAACTTGGCAGTGATGTCCCTCAACGACAACAACAGTGAGACATTGACCAATTACAATGACGAATTGTTAAATGATATTGCATTTGGTCAATTTGAAGAGGTTTGGATTGATAGCACAGATGGCACCAAGTTACAGGGCTGGATTTTAACACCACCCGATTTTGACCCATCAAAAACGTATCCTAGCATTCTAGAAATCCATGGCGGGCCCTATGCTCAATACGGCCGTTCCTTTATGCATGAATTCCACTACTTTGCGGCAAATGGATATGTTGTTTACTGTACCAATCCTCGCGGCAGTCAAGGGTACGGTGAGGCCCATGCCAAGGCCATTTGTGATCAATGGGGCACCGTTGATTATGCTGACATTATGGCGTGGACTGATTACGTCGAACAACGGCCGTTTATTGACAAAGCGCGCATGGGCGTAACAGGGGGTAGCTATGGTGGCTACATGACCACCCTGATCATTGGGAAAACGAATCGCTTCAAAGCGGCCGTTGCGCAACGCCTCGTTAGTAATCTCATCAGTTTTTATGGATCAAGTGATATGACGTGGAATGTAGAAGGGCTCATTGGGTCAACGACCCAACCCTGGAACGATTTAGAAAGCTACTGGCGACAATCACCTATTTCATTGATCGGCAATGCTACAACCCCAACGATGGTTATTCACAGTGAACGGGATTATCGTTGTGATCGAGAGCAAGGTGAGCAGGTTTTTGCCGCTCTGCAGCGCATGGGGGTTCCTTCAGAAATGCTTTTGTTCCCTGAAGAATCACACGGCTTAAGCAGAAACGGCCGTACTGACCGTCGTATTCAACGTTTAGAGCATATGCTGCGTTGGTTTGACCAATATTTGAAATAAAACAGACTTCCTCCGAGGCTTGTCTTCTTGTTGTGGCAACCTCGGAGATCCCCCTCTATTCTTCCCTCCTTACCTATACCGTACTCCTGTCATATCGTGACAAAATGACCATTCCTCTCACCTGAATATGGTGCAAAATAGGGTTTACCACAAGTTGTAGTCCGTGGTGATTTTAGGGAGTCAACCATAGGTAAAAATCAATGATAATTCAAGAGAAGCGGAAATCTTCCCAGGTTGCATGGCTCATGCTCATCGCAACAGTTCCATTTT
>JANQSK010000141.1 GCA_028284105.1 Anaerolineae bacterium | reverse complement strand
GTAATGCATTGAAGCCGTGTGTACGACCTAAGAAGTAGGCCGGTGACTTACTTGAACAGCCAATACCACTCAGCTTAATCAATTCATGAGGTTGGATGCTCAATTCATAAGCGACTTGAATGATTTGGCTTGAAATGGAGTTGTGGCCGCAACCTTTACATAATGTTGTAGGACGGCCGTTATAATCTGCTTTTGATAATCCGATTAAATTAACTTTAGGTTTTCTTGTTTTACCCATGATATTTTCCTGTGAAGTGTTCAGAAAAAAGAGTTCTTTCCGTTCACCTATTTAGCTGACTGCTATTGTTTCCCTTCAATCGCTTCTACAATCCAACGTGCTGTTAATGGCATACCGTCCAAATGGGCAATTGAAACCAATTTAGTAGCCATTTCAGGCATTTCTGATTGCAAGATGTTGTGCATTTGACCGTCACGGTTCAATTCGATGACATAAGTTTTGTCATGTTTCTTCACAAATTCTTTCACATCATCGTTGATAGGAAGTGCTCGCAAACGCATAAAATCAGTTTTGATACCATCATCCTCTAAACGGTCACGTGCTTCTTCAATTGCATAAACTGACGTTCCATATGCAATAATACCGAAGTCGGCACCTTCAACCTCATCAAGTAGTGGGCTAGGAACCAAGTTACGTGCTGTATTAAATTTGCGATTCAGGCGGTCCATATTTTTGAGCCAGACATCGCTACGTTCGCTATAGACTGCATTTTCATCATGGCCTGTACCACGAGCAAACCAAACACTTAACGGATGCTCATTACCAGGAAGAGTGCGATAGCCAACACCGTCTCCATCAATGTCTTTATAACGAGCAAACCCTTTTTCGTGCACATCTTGAGCACTTAAAACCTTGCCTCGTTTAATCGGTTCGGTTGGGTATTCAAATGGGTCTGACATCCAATTGTTCATGCCAAGATCAAGGTCACTTAACACAAAGATTGGCGTTTGAAGCTCATCTGCTAGGTTTAGAGAGGTTGTTCCAAACTCAAAGCATTCTGCAATTGATGATGGAAATAAAATGACATTTTTGGTGTCACCATGTCCAAGGTAGTAAGTTGATAAAACGTCACCTTGGCATGTTCGGGTTGGTAAACCTGTACTTGGGCCGACACGTTGAATGTCCCAAATCACAGCAGGAATTTCAGCAAAGTACCCCAAGCCAGCAAATTCAGACATCAATGAAATACCGGGTCCAGATGTTGAAGTCATTGAACGAGCCCCGGCCCAGCCAGCACCCAAAATCATACCAATTGCAGCCAATTCGTCTTCAGCCTGTACGACTGCGTAGGTCGCTTTGCCCGTTTCAGGGTCACGACGCAAGTTTGGAAGATGGTCGTTTAGCGCATCAATCATGCTGGTTGATGGGGTAATGGGATACCAAGCCGCAAAAGTGACACCACCATAAATGGTACCAAGCGCACCTGCTTCATTACCGGTCATCATAATCTTGCCAGCCGTTTCGTTCATCTCTTCGACGCCATATGGGTCAGATTTGACCATATTTTCTTGTGACCATTCGTGGGCTGCTTTGATCACATTTAAGTTTTGGTCAACGAGCTTGCGGCGGCCTTTGAAATGGTAGTCCAATGCATCATCTAAGCGTTGAAGAGGAATATCTAGCAAATAGGCAACCGCCCCTACGAAAACCATATTCGCGATGTAGTCACGGAATTTACCCTTCATCCCTGTTTGCTTAACAAACTGATTTACTGGGATTGAGTAATATGTGATGTCATCCCGTTCTGGCATCGAACGCCAATCACCGTTGTAGAGGCATACACCGCCAGAAGGAAGATTCGCAACATCGTCTTCTACCGTTGCCTGATTAAAAGCAACGAGAAGTTCAGACGTGTGTCGTCGTGCGACGTACCCATCTTTACTTACCCGAATGTGATACCAAGTGGGTAAACCCTGAATGTTACTTGGGAAAATATTTTTACCATTAACAGGAATTCCCATTTTAAATAATGCCCGAAGAATGGCGAGGTTAGCCGTTTGACTTCCTGTACCATTTGCTGTGGCAACAACCAATGAAAAATCATTGATAATTGATGGTGCTTGCGATGCTGATGCAGCATCTGGTTTTGCTTCTACTACACCCATAATAGATCTCCTTAGAATGAGGGTTGCATTGAATTTGCTATCGACTGTTCGTCATATTTATAAATAACAATTGCTACATTTATTCTGAAGCCAATAAAGCAAAATGCTTTATCAGCAACTGTTTACTTTTGTCAAACTCTTTCTTTTCGAGTGAACAAACAATTCTTTCGTGATACTCCCACACATCTAACCAATATTGATATTTGGCAAAACGGGTGAGTTCGCTTGCATCATAGGCATCCCAGTATGTCGATAAAATGCCTTGGACGAGTGGGTTTTGTAATCGACTAAATATAAGAAGATGGAGGGCTCGATGCTCTGAATTGGGGACATGCACAGGCGTGCCTCTCAATTTTTTCCACGCTTCTTCAATAATCGATTTTAACTTTGTAATATCTTCAGGTTGTAATTGAGAGACTGCTTCATCCCAAAACCCTGCTTCAATGATTTGTCGGAGCTGACTAAGCTGTGAAAATTCAACTTCCCCAGTTCCAAGCCCAAATAACATGGTTTGCAAAATTGAGGGGGCAAAGCGAAGAGGTTGCCGAACGATGCCTACACGTGGTTTTACTGAAACAAAACCAAGTTGTCGAGCAACTTCGAGGTTTTCTCGTACCTTGCCGGGGCTCATTTCTAATTCTTTTGCAATATTGTTAATGGGGGGAAGGTTTTCACCAGGTTGGATATTATTTTCGATAAGATAATGCAGGAATTTTGATTGTAGTTTTTGGAGTTGCATTCTATCTACCAATTAATCCGATCAATCACAAAAATATAATAAATCATATCAATTACAAGATTGGCATTCTAACAGAATGGGAGGCAAGAATCAATAACAGATCGGGTAAATTAGTAGGGTCATTTAGGTCAAACTAAGAAAACAAAAAGCCTTGCGACTGCAAGGCTCTTTGCGGGAAGAGGAGAAAAAAGGAGGAAATGGGTTATAAATTAAAAAATAAATTATTTTTTCGTTTTTGTGTGAACTTTATCTGATAAAATATAGTGTAAATGGTGGGGGTCCTATTCTCAATAGGACTTGTGTACCGATTGTTATTCTTTTTGGTGAATTTGCTTTATGTTATTGAATGAAAGCCGTATTTTACCGTATGCGATAATCACATTGGCGTTGGTTGTTTTTATTTGGATATTGACCCATCAAATGGATGAAGCGCCTGTGTTGGTGATTAATCCCAGTACACGCGTTCAAAATGGTTGGACGGCCGTTTCTGATAAAGATCGATCTTATGCCATAAATCTCCCGAGAGAATGGGCGGTCGAAGACGACCTTGTCGATGAATATGCGCCGTTGAATACGGCCGTATTTGAAACAATGGCGCAATTTTCAGAATCGGACCCGAATCTTGAAATCAAAACAGTTGCTTATAGTCAGCAGAAAGATGATAATGTTCCTGTAATGGCAGTCGTGCTATTTCAATCTGAACGACTCAACGGAATTAATGTTGACGAATTAGCAGTATTCATCGCAGAAAACGAAGAACATTTTAAAAAAGTATCTATCGTTAATCGGCCGTGGCATATTTCACAATTACACCTGACGACGGACAATAGTGACCGGACACTGGCTTATGTTTGTGAGTTGCGGTACGCACCGAGCGAAGTGGGGGATGCATCATTTATCACCGTATGTGCCGCAAGAACAGCATATGCAATTAATCGGAATATAATTTCAACGCTTATCGAAAGCTATCAAGAGATTCAATAATGGCGACTAAAGAAGAACGGAAAAAAAATGGTATCAAATTTAATCAAGCGGGATTAGCCGCTTTTTCTGCTTGGAACATGAGTGAGGCTGTAACTGCCTTTCAAAAAGCGGTCAAAAATGATCCTAAAAATCCTGATTATCATTTGAATCTCGTGAAAGCGCATGCTCGCAACGGAAATTATGACGAGGTGATGGACTGCCTTGGGCATTATTTACAAGTTGAAACTGAGAGTGAGATTGCCGATCGATATGAATTGCTTTTTTCAACCGGCTTGGATGAGGTGGAATCGCTATTGATTGAGTCTATGCAGGCGATGGAATTTCCAATGCAGCAGGTAGGTAAAGCGATCCAAATGTGGCTGGAATATCGAATTTCTTATGGGAGACGGCCGTTACGCATTCCGAAACCAGCCATCTGGGCTGCGGCGCTTACCTATGCGATTGTCAAAGTCAATTCAATTGATATCAAAAAAGAAGAGTTAGCAAAGATTTACAAAATCAGTGCAAGAAGCTTAACTGAAAAATATAATGATCTTGTGACCCTGCTTGATATTTTGCCGGCTGATTATCGTTACTTTACGGGAGAAACAAATCCGCTTGATAAGCTACTTGAAGCCGCCCAACTGCTTGAAGATTTAGATAAACAGTTTAAAGATTAACGCTGTTGATTCGTTCCTCGGTTGTGGAAAATAGTTGCTTTTGATTCAATTCCCATTTGTTCATACAGCTCTGAGATTTTAAATAATTGATTGGCGTCATTTGGATCTAATGTGGCCAACTCTTGTTGCAGTTGTTTCTGTAGCGCTTTTTGATGACGCCTCTTTTTACGACATGCCGCACACTGCTTTGGGTACACCCATATTAAAAATTGGAGTGTTTCAAACCAATATTGTTGTTCACTTGGTGAAAACATGCTTGGTTTTTGACAATCTTCGCAGATAAACGGCCGTTCTACATAAGCCGCAAAAGATGTGCCTAACCCAATATTGTGCTTACGAATATCCGCCTCAATCGCTTTGCCAGATGCTAAACAACTGTCACACGCCCAGAACCAATGATTATGTCCTCGGGCGGCCAAAAGCCGCATGCCATCTTCAAGAGGATGAAAACTTGAGTTTGGGTTTGGATGGCGCATTCGCTGTGAATCAACCCACATTTTCTCAACACGACGTAACCCTTTCTGGTTATCTAAATCCTTTGTTTGATGGCAGCTAGGGCATTTCGCTTGACGATGTTTTCTTTTTGGCATGCGGTTGATTGAAGTTTCAAAAAGGTTGGTTTAAGTGGATGGATTCTGCTTGCTTTGGATCATTTCAAGATGATTGAGCATCGCCATCGCTTCTGATTTGAGTGGGGAAGATAGGATGTTTTTTGATGCAAAGTCATTGGCTTCTGGATAATCTGTTTGGCGAACGAGCTCGGCGGTGGCCTGTAAATCATACATGGTGTGTTTCAAAGTGATTGTGTCGTTATCAATCAACAACCAGAATGCCCCCGTTTGCCCAAAGGGCATGCCCACACTCCCTGCATTCACAACACGAACACGATTGAGCTGCCTATCAAATTGCATATGTGTGTGCCCACACACAATGATATTTTCCGTGACGTCCTTGAATAAAGATTCTAATCTGGTGGCTGGTGTTTCAATTGTAAACACGGCCGTATCGCTGTGAGGCATTGCGTGGCAAAAAAGAACGGCCGTATTCGACCCAACTTGAAACGTTGCATTGAGTTGCCACCTCTTCAAAAGCTCAATTTGATCAGGTCGTAGTTTGCCAGCGACCCATTTTGCCCCCTCATCTGCTCTGGGGGATAGCCCTCCAGCCGGTTTTCCTTCAGACACCCTGATTGTCTCAGACTCCGCATTGCCGTGAATAAACGTCATCGGCATCTTTTGGGTTTTTGCATAGAGGAAATCCACACACTCAATCGGCATCGGACCTGCCACCACGTCACCCCCAACAACCACATGGTCAACAGTTGCCTGTTCAATCTCAGCAAAAACTACTTCTAAAGCAGGTAAATTTCCATGAATGTCATAAATAGCTGCAATGCGCATAAAATTTCCTGTCCTTCTTATTTGGGAAAATAATTTTCTTTAATACTTTGAATATGGTGCAGTTCATGACCGGCAATATGATAAGCTGCGGCTCGAACACTCATAAGATTTCCACTGCCCACTCCTCTTCGAAGCAAGGCCTCATCATCGAGATTCTTGAATAGTGTAATCGTCGCTAACCGAACAGCAAATAGCTCTTCTAAAATATCAGCCAGGTCTCTATCGTTTGCCTTGGAAAAGGGCACATACTCATCCTGCTCAAATCCGGGCAGTTCGGTGCTATCGTTTCGCGCGTAACGCAACGCCCGATAGCAGTAAATACGCTCATCGTCGATGATGTGAACCAAAATTTCTTTGATTGTCCATTCCCCTTCTGCATGCGGAATGGCTAACAGTTCTTCTGGGATTGTTCGAATAAAGTTGATGCTTGCTTCAAGGTTTTCTTTGAGGTGCTTAATGATGAGCCCGTCATCTGGCAAAAGGCCAATGTACATGATGGTGTACGGGGCATACTCATCAGCATTTGGTTTTGGGATATGCTTCATGGGGGTATTTTAGCACAAGCAAAACGGCCGTTTCACTTGGTGCGAAACAGCCGTTTTTTTTACTCAATTACATTTTGTTCTCTACTGCCAGTTACCCGAATAACTCCCTGTGCCTGTGCTCGGCACAGTGTAACTCCGATTGCTTCCCCCTTCCCAAATCGTACTGCTCCCTTGACGAACAATAAACTTAAACTCAATCGTCTGACCGGTGCTACTTGTAAAGGTTACGGGACCACTCCACGTATCACTGTCCACCCAGTTAAGCTTCACCGCATTGGCAGGGTTCCAATTGCCTAACTCTGGCACATTCCCTACTACATACATCTCTTGGCCCCAGCTTGTGACGTACCCATCCACCGTAAAGTCAACGGTGACATTGCTCGTCGCCGCTGGTGCTAAAATAACGCCTGGGTTCGTTGTGTCTAGGCTGACGGAACATTGTCCCGCGCTCACCGTACAGCTTATGCCACTGCCTAAAAGGTCTGTGAGTTGCGTGCCGTTAGCATATGGAAGGGTGCCAATATTGGGCACCGTTAATGTTTTGCTAGCACCACTTTCATTCAGCGCCACCAGCACAGAATCAGCGCCTGAACCACGTAAATATGCATACGTGCGATCGCCGTTATGGCGATATACCGTCACAAATTCAGCTGGATCAAACGATTGCAGTGCGGTCGTATTGGTGCGCACATCAATTAAATCTTGATAGTAATCCCACAATATGGCGTTAGCAGATCCTTGCCATTCAGCAGGGGCACTCGCGTCATAAAACCCCCATGCCATCCGTTCACGGGCATATTCTGGACGGCCTCCACCAAAGTGGTAAATGCCAAACTCTTGTCCCAATCCAATCTCATTGCCGTAATACATCACCGGCACACATGGCTGGGTAAACATGAGCAAAGCCCCCAGTTTCATTTGGTTGGCATCATAATTAACCCGATGGGAGAAGCGATCCATGTCGTGGTTGTCAATAAAACAGCCGCGTACAAATTCGCTGGCTGTTATGCCATCTTGATAGTAGAAGGACGCACGATCTTGCAAAGTGGCATCCAGCGCATCCACCGAATCCCCATTGGTGAAGAAGCTCACCATGCCTGCATTCGCTTCAAAATCCATCGCTGAATCAACACGGCCGATTTGGCGCCGAATCATTTCTGGCCCGTTGTTCAACCAAATTTCAGCAATCGTAAAGGTATCGTTTGTACCAACTGAGTCGTTGAATTCTCGCCAGAAGTCGGTGCTTGGCCCAGGCGCATAATCCAAACGGTATCCAGCGTGGCCCAGCGTGTTTAGCCAGGATACAGCGCGGTCATTGATGACCCAAT
>JANQSK010000111.1 GCA_028284105.1 Anaerolineae bacterium | reverse complement strand
CTACAGAATCGGCCGTCGACTCCCATTCACCGAGAAACCTACTTGAGCAAATTAGCTGAGCGAGGATACAAAAACACCTATTTTGGGAAGTGGCATGCTGGACAAGGAACGGCCGTTGATCAAGGTTGTGAAGGATATTCGCTTTCTGGGTACGGGAATCCTTATCTTTCAGAACGTTATCAAGCCTATTTGAAAGAGCACAATCTAAAGCCCCCGCATATTCAAGTTGAGCGTGATTTTGCGCATCATAATCGAATCACTCAAAACTCACCCTATTTACAAAATGACCCAAATGGCTGTTGGGAGCACATGGTCGGTATTATGAAGTCTGATGATGATGCCCATGAAGCCTTTTTTCTGGCCAATTTAGCTTGTGAACAACTTGAAAAAATCGCTCGTTCAAAGGATTCAAAGCCATTTGCAATGCGGGTTGATTTTTGGGGGCCTCATCAACCATACTTCCCAACACCACGCTTCGCCAATCTTTACGATCCAAACCAGATTCCTGAATACGGGAGCTTCAACGATTCATTACAAAATAAGCCCTCAACCTACTGGCGTGAACTAAATTTTCCGATTGGAGATAAAAATGGGAAGCTCATTCAGCCCAATCAGCTTCCTTGGTCAGAATGGCAAAAAATCCTTGCACGATGTTATGCCCAAATTTCATTAGTTGATGCTGCCGGAGGGCGTATCATCGATGCTTTAGACGCGTTGGGATTGGGTGAAAACACACTCGTGATATGGACCGCTGATCATGGTGATGCGTTGGCAAGCCATGGGGGTCACTTCAATAAAGGATGCTATGTCCCAGAGGAAGTTTTGCGCATTCCATTGGCCATACGTTACCCCACCAAAATCCAGGCCGGTCAGCAGTCTGATGCATTGGTCAGCAATATTGATTTTGCACCGACGATGTTGGCCGCAGCAGGAACAGCTTTCTCAAACCCAATACACGGCCGTAACCTGCTCCCGTTGTTAGAAAACAACGATTTGAATTGGCGTCAGGGGTTGATGTGCGAATCAAACGGACATGACGATGACACCATCGCCCGTGCGCTTATTACGAATCGATATAAATACATCGCCACAAAAGAGGATCAACATGAACTGTACGATTTGCAACAAGACCCTTATGAACTAAACAATCTATTGAATGATTCTGATATGCAGGCCATTCAATCCAATTTACAAAATCAGCTCCATCAACTCCAATTGCAAACAGGAGATACCCAACATGCATTTGACGCCCCTTGATAAAAAAATTCTGAATATTCTGTTCCAAGACGGCCGTATTCCCCTCTCCGAAATTGCGACGGCCCTTAATGAACCAGCCTCAACAATTCGTGGCCGCCTACGACGATTGGAATCAACCGGCATCATCGCTGGGTATCGCCCAATCCTGAATCCAAAAATGCTTGGTTATGATATTCAAGCGGTGGTGCAAATGCAGCGCGATACCAATGGCCAAATTCAAGCCATATTGCCCCATCTTGAAAAGATACCCAATGTAATACACCTCGTTCATCCATTAGGCAATATTGATGGGCTGATTACCATTTGGGCCCGAAATATTGATGAATTAGCCAGCACAATCAGCCGTATCAATGACATTCCCGGCGTGATCCGAACCGAATCTCTGGTTGTTCTCAATGAAATGAGTTTCCCGCCCCCTCTATGCGAAAACCAAAAAGGATCTTGAAAAAGAATAGACTGAATTTTGGTTTTCGCCGGGTAATTTTCACTACAAATAGGACTTTCGGTTCATTGGTTTGAGACGGCTCTTCATGTAACATGCGATTGGTCGATTTACCAGTACCATTCCTTACATCAAAAATATTGGTGCAGACAATATTTTTGGAAGTTGTGTGAAGAAAAGCTTATGACTCAAGAAGTAGACTATTCGTCCCTTGACCAATTATTTGATAATCCCAGGCTAGCCTCTCAAAGTCACCCTTATACGATCGAAAGCCCAATGAATGAATTTGGTCAATTTAATGATGTAATTGCAATCCGCTCATTTTTGATGAGTGTGAACTCAGCCCTAGAAGCAAATGGTGTAAACGCCATTAACTTAGCACTAGGGTTATTTAATGCATCGGAAAAATACCCTCATTTAAAGAGTGCTATTCAAGCTTATTCAAGCAAGCAGTATCAAGCGACCCTTTTTGCGGCTAATAAAGCACTTGATCTTGCTCAAAAAGATACAAGTGTTAATCGTAACTTTGCGTTTTGCGCGTCTTGTTTGTTAATTGCCCATGCTAACAAGTTCTTTGGCAATGATAAAGCGATTGTAAACGCGCTTGTCCAGCTCAAAGAGCATCTTTTTGATGAGATTGGACCTTATTCAGAAGAGTGGACACAAACGATATTTGATAGCTTCCAACCTTATTGGGGTGACAAGCGTTATCAAACGGCCGTTAAACAATTCGTATAGTTACTCCAAGCCAGTCACCTACTCAACTCGACAAAATATCAACCCATCTGGGTGAATACCCACGTCAATACTGTTCACCACTTTTAATGTTGCTACATCAATCACGGAGACATCATTTGTCTTATTGTTTGCAACGTAAGCCAACTCCCCTTTTGCATTAAAATCTGTCCCACCTGGCCAAAAGCCAACTGGAATCCGTTTGATTTCCAATTTGCGTGCGGTATCAATCACTGAAACGCAATTCCCTAATCGATTTGGCACAAATGCATATTGACTGTCATGTGTAAACGCGACCCGAATAGGCACATCGCTTGTGCGAATGCGTCCTTGCAGGCTATGGGTTTCTGTATCCATGATGTAAACCATATTGTCATCTTGATTGGCCACATACACCCACTTTCCATCAGGGCTCACATTGATACCCTCTGGGCTACGTCCAACAGGATAATGTGCCAGCCACTCATAGGTGCTGGTGTCCATCACAGAGTATGAATTGGAGCCAATGTTTGAAACATACGCTCTTGTTTCATCAGGGGTCAAAGCAACCATATGACTCATGCGTTGTGCTGGGATTACTTTAGTGACTTCATGGGAGTCGGTATCAATGATAAACACTTTATTGGCATATGTGCTTGCCAAAATCAGTATGCCGTCTGCTGTAATTTTCCCTTCATGGGGAAATCGAAAGTCTGGATGGCGGATGGTGTCGATAATATCGAGTGTTGTCATATCAAACACAGAAATCGATTCTGCGCCCGCATTGGATACAAACGCTTTACGGCCGTTTTTTGTGGCGGCTACCTCATGTGGATTTTTTTCAACCGCAACCACCTTAACCACTTCTTGAGAGGGTTCATCAATAAACGAGACGGTATCGTCGTCCTTATTTAAAACAATGACATAGTCTGACATAGTAACTCCAATTGGTGAGATAAATTGATGTTGAACTATACCAAGAACCCGTTAAAGATAAAGAAAATAACCCTTTTTTATGGCGGTAAAAAATTTCCGACCTTTTAGAATAAAAAAAACAATTGTTAATGTGAAGCAATATGCCACAAGCTATGGTTTTTACTATCTCCGGCTGGCCAGTAGACAGCACACTCAGTAGTTTGAGCCTTGTAAGCATCTTTGCCGTGGTCAAAGTAGGTTCGCACAATCTTGTTCTCACCGTTCCCCTGCGCCCCTTCACGCACAAGGTCTGTGAGTTGATGATTGATTTGCCTTTGTTGACCATAAGCGGCTTGCTTATGAGGTCCAATGTAGCTGTTTGGCAGTTGCCAGGCTAAATAGGTGGCTGCTTTTTTGCCAAAACGGCCGTTTTTATCGCTAAACTTAAAGACCGCCCCACCCCGTTGCCAGCTTTGCTGTTCAATATTTTCGGGTGAATAGGCGGCGCCTATGGCTAGATTTGGTTTAACTTTAATGCGGGTTTGCTTTTCGTAATGCCGCTGGGTTCGCTCAGGAACGGCTGTTAACTGCTCTAGCGTTTGGCGGCTGATGGGATTATTAACTTGCCGTCCGCTATGGTAAGCGGTGTATAAATGGGCTTTGAAATGACCGATTCCTTGTGTCAAGGCCGACAAGGGTAGATAAACAGGAACACCGGTGAGTTTTGAACAACCAAGATGCTGCCCAATTTTTGCGGCACCATAAAGCCATAACCGGTTTTGATGTTGTGACCAGGTCCAAAAACGGCCGTTTCCTTGATGCAACAGTTGCCGCAATCGTCGCCAACCAAAGAGTCGATAAGGTGATTCAGGCGCTGTTAACTGATGACGAATCGCTTTCATATCGAGCCAGCCCTGACCTTGTCCATCCAAGAGCCGACAACTTAGCCAAACTTGATAGTGAGGCACAGTCTTTTGCTGAATGGCGTGTAGACCTAATGATGGATAATGCTTAATCTGTTTTGGAGTAGCCGGTGTTGCGTCGATAGTAGGTTGAATGAGTTGTCGGTCAAAGCTTGTGGGTTCTGGTTGGGATGGGTCTTCTTGATTTTTGCGCAGATGCGTCGTTAATTTCTGGGTTCCCCAGCCTAAATGGGGTGGGAGTTGAGAAACGGCCGTTTGGTGAGAATTGGCGTGTTTTAGGTCTTTGTTCGGATCAGAAGAACCCCTTTTTGAGGGTAAATTGGCACGTCTTTTATGAAGTTCAAGTTGCGCTGCGCGAACAGCAGAAGACAACTCAGGCATGGCAAAACACACCCAAACGCAGGCAACCTAAAAGAACATGTGATCGATTGACTCATGGATCGGGGTGTGCTAAGCTCCTTTTACTAAGACACGCCACCTAGGTACACAAAAACCTCCCAACTAAATGGGCTCGAACTGTGCGGACACACAATGAACGAGAAAGTGGCAACCCAAACAAAGGCTATGTGCGGACACACATAGCTTTTTTGTTTCAATAAACCGTCAAAGAAAGTGATTTATTGAAAAGTGAGCAAACACAACATTAGATTTTCACTGAAAATGGCATGGAAAATTTGACAGCTCCCAGTAGCTTATGATACGCTTTAGGAAACCAAAAAGTGCTGTTTGTGTTGGCGCATAATACAGTGAAAATATTATTTGGTTGTAAAGGGGTTAGGTGTGACAGCACCTAGCCCCTTTGTGCTTTTATTATATTGACCAACGACTTAAATCATGGTCCACCTCATCTAGATCCAAGAGACGTACACCAGCAAATTGCCAGCGTAATCTTGGACGATTCCGTTTTTCGTCAGCTAAAAATGTTTCAGCTTTGCTTTGGGCATCAGGTTCCCAACCAAACGCTGAATAACACACATAATAAACTTGCCACTCTTCCGTTTTAGGAATGACGCTACCCGTGTTTTGAATCACGTTTTGAATCTCTTCAAATGTGCCAGGCTCATCTCGCCAAATTGCACAGCCTAAAACGATCGATTTTTCTGCTTCGCTAATACCGACAACATCAATGCTGAAGTTGCGCTTCCATTCACCACCCACTTCTTCAATATGAACTGGCAACTCATTTTGTGAGCTGGCATTTAGCAGCCACTCTTGGCAAAGTTCGCGCCAGGTACCCGCTTGAATAAACTCGGGCATATTATGAGTAATGGAATTGATCACTTGTTCTTGTTGGCCCATCGCTAATTTTGATTGGTAAGCCGCTAAAAATCGGTAATAAAAACGCAGATAAGGGTCGGTGACAAGATAGCGACCCAATCTGGAGTTGGTATTTCTTTGGGTAACGGGGACTTGACGTTCAACAAAGCCTGTTTCACGTAAAATGCCCAAATAACTCGTCATGTGGGTGCTAGATAAACCATTCATCTTGCCGATTTCGCTCAATGTTTGTGCGCCATTGGCCATCGCACGCATAATGCCCACATAGTTGTAGAGGTCTGTAATAAAGTCTTGAAGTAGAAGTCGGTGCTCATCCAGCATCCACGCATTAGACGGCCGTAACTGCACCTGCACATTATCTATCACGCTCTTTGAGGGATCGATCCGCTCCCATTAGGCAGGAACTCCC
>JANQSK010000060.1 GCA_028284105.1 Anaerolineae bacterium | reverse complement strand
CCGATGATGTCGAGCATCGCTTGGCTCATAATCTGGATAGTATCGCCATGGAACTGTTCAACATTGGCATCCATTTACCTACGTCACAGGATGCGCAGTTAGCTTGGATTGAAAAATATGCCGGGTGCAAAGAAGTGAATGGTCGGATAGCCTTTGCTATTGAAACCCACGATGAGCAGTATGTAGGCTTTGCAATGATGCACAGCATCGATGAGCGGCACGGCAAATTTTGGTTTAGCGTCATTGTCAATCGGCAGCATCAAAGGCAAGGATACGCCGAAGAAGCGGTCCGGCTCATTTTGAAATATGGCTTCCTCGAACGACGTATGCATAAATGCACCTCTGCTTGCGCCAGCTATAACCCTGCTTCGATTCGGCTGCATGAAAAGTTAGGCTTTACACTAGACGGCCGTTTACGTGAAGAATCTTTTTACAACGGACAACACCACGACGAATTGATGTGGGGGCTGACATTAGAAGAGTATCTAGCCAAGAACCCTGTGGGCTAAATGTGTATTTTGAGCCTTATTTTCAAGTTTATTTTATTTTGAGTTATGTAAATCACATAACGCTACAAATAAGGCTCTAAAATAGCTTGGATCGTTGAAATAGCATCTTGATTATTCATCTTCCCAAAGAAACGTAACCCATCCATGCCGATATACAACGTGTGACATGCCAGTCTCTCGTCAAAGTGGGAGACGTCCATCCCCTGAGCATGATAAAAATCATAGAAATGGCTAGCTAAATCAATACCCACACGCCAAAAGTCAAGATAGGCAATATCAAACACAAAATCACCATAGCTAGCCTGCCCCCAATCTAATACGGCCGTTATTTTTCCATCTTGTGCTAGGACATTATTGTATTCATAATCCCGATGAATGAGATACCGCTCTGTGGCACAGTAAGGGATAAGGCTTACCATTTTTTGATAAACTGAATCAAAATAGGCACGGTCTAACACAGTATCAAACAAAGTATGCCAATTTCCGTGAAAGTCGTCAGGGTCTTCCTCCATTATCCTTTTTAATGCCTGCTCCCATGAATTCTCTAGTCCATTTCCATTATCATCCATCCAGCTATAGCCCTCAAACTGACTAACATCACTTTGATGAATCGCCAGCAAAGTTGCCATATTGCTCGGTAATGTATTGAAATACGCTTCTTTGGAGAGAGCTGAGAGTTCCTGTCCCGACATCTTTTTTGAAATCGCATAATAAAGATCGGCAAGCTCACCTGATTTAATAATTGGAGGAATAGGGATGTTCGGGGCTGCAAAGTTTTCATATATCAATAGCTCTTTTTTGAAACTACCCATATTTTTCTTAGTGAAACGCAGCACATATTCGTCATCACCCGCAGAAAAAGAAAAGACTTTCGCAATATGCCCACTTTCGATTGGGGCAAGCTCTTTAATTGGCTGCTCAAAGGATTCAGCTAGAGTATTTAAAATCAATGATTCTTCTATGATTGGTTTTATGTCAGTCATATCCCCAACCTTAAATGAAACATCCCATTCTCGCTAGGTAAAACCGTATATTGTCTTAATTTGTGCGCGGCTTAAACGTTGGCTGAATAGCACGTCGTGGCCGCCATAACGCCCGGTAAGCAATCACAGCAATGGCAATATAGGCTAGCGTTTTAGGAATCATCAACATTCCGATGATTGGTATTTGCTGAACAAATAAAATCACAGGAAGATAAAAAGCGTATGACAAGACAATCATCAAACCAATCCACAAAAACGGTCTATCCTGCGTATGAATCGCATCGCGGAGGAGCAGAAATGCCACACCAACGCCCAGCACAATAAGGGGTAAATTGCGATAAAGTGACCAAGGTTGAGGGGGGACGGTGCTATTCCATTGATTGGCTGTTGGGATCATAATCAAAAATCGAACCACACCAGCTGCTAGCAATAGCTGCCCAAACCAACCATACGCCCTACCATACCGTTCTTTCCAAATAAAGAGCATCAATACATAAAATAGGGTGACGGTTACGGCCGTTGCGAGTGCACCAAGCCCAACTAAACCTATGCCAAATTGACCAATCGTCAACGTCTGTTCAAGTCCTCCCATGATGTAAGCCAACACTCGAAATCCCACGTGTCCACTGTCTCCTAAAGCAAGCAGCCCAAATGCCCATAAAATGTAGCGGGCAACCATTTTGTTCTCAGGTGCAACTCGTTTTCTGTGCCGCCACATGAGTAACACCAAGCTCCACACAGCTATCAGATAACCAACGTTAAATGTAATCTCTAACCACATTCGCATTTCTTCTGTCATATCAATTCTCCTGATAAAGAAAGCACCGTTATGTTGGTCATTTTAGAATATGTGGCAGTTGTCAGACAGTGATAATCATCAATATTTACTGTGCTATTTATCACATCATGCACTTTCAAAGGCTGTGGAAAGATTGGGTTGAAGTAAGGTGGTTAAACATGACCATCGCATGGGAATGTCTAAACTGCAAATTCATGCCACCTGCTAAAATAGACTCAATCTAAAAAAATTGAGAGGTCTTCATGCGTGGTTTAAGAAGAGTAAGCATCATCATTGGCAAAATAATTTTTATCCTAGGTTCTCTTTGGTTAGCATCGACCATGCTACAGAAAAACATCTTCACCCAGCACAAGGCAGTTTTGGCTCAATCGGATATTCGGCACATCAATTGCAATCCCTCAAATGGCAGCGGAGGTCTTGCAGCAGGAACATATGATACGACCATTGCAGGTCAGCCAGCGATTGTGATTGTGAGTCAAAATTACAACCCGGCCACACCAACTTATCTTTCGTTTTATCTCCACGGAGACGGGGGTGGATACAATTTTTATAGCTCAAATGGTTCCAATTTAAATAATTTCGTAGATGATCAAGGGTGGATCTATGTAGCCCCACAGTCGTTTACTGATCCTGGCTCAGGCATCACACGCTGGTGGGCAGCGGGAGTAGGATCAGATAACAGTGGCATTGAAGCAAACGCCCAGCTGTTAGAAGATGTCATCGAGGATATGTTTGCCAATTACAATATTTGCCAAAATGTTTTGCTGGGTTACTCAGCCTCTGGTGGCTCATGGTTTTACGACGCCTATTTTTACCCCACACGGGGTGCTGAATATCCCGCTTTTATTAACATCAATTGTGGCTCAAGCGGTATCGACACAAACTGGGAGTTTTTCTCATTTTATGATGATCTGCTTGCCGTTTTGACAAATGGGGATGCAATGAACCGCACCCAGCTTCATTACACAGTGGGTACAGACGATTTTCTTTATGATGAAGTCCAAGATGCAGCCCCCTTTTATGAATCACTCGGATTTGATGTGACCACCGATATTTTGCAAGATGTAGCGCACTGTGCCTTTGATATTTCAGATAAAACGATTGCGTATTGGACAGACGTTGATAATAAAATCAACCTGTTATCAGCTCCGTTAAATGACGAGGTGTATTTGCCTATCTTGCGTTTTGATTAGATAGGATTGACGCACCCTGAGCCTGTCGAAGTGCCACACCTCACCCTTCCACAGGCTCAGTGACCGCTATTTGCGTAAGTCCTATGAATGCAAAGTCATTTAACGGCCGTTTCCCACCAAATCCTTAAAGAAACGGCCGTTTTCATTGTCATCATACCAAAAAGCCAGTTATCATCTCATAAATAATTTTCAACAAATATCTTGAATACCAAGGACAACATGAAAATTACTTTAAGGAGCTGACGGATGGAAACAATACAAGGATTAATTGCGGCCACGTTCACACCCTTGGATGAAAACGGCCGTTTAGATCTCGACAAAATACCTCAAGCGGTTGATCAACTCATCGATGAAAAAATACAGGGACTTTATGTGTGTGGCGGTACAGGGGAAGGCGTTTCTCTGACGTCGGATGAGCGCAAAGCTACGGCGGAAGCTTTTATTGATGCGGCAAACGGCCGTATCCCAGTCATCATTCAAGTCGGACACAATAGCCTTTTAGAAGCCCAAGCATTAGCGGCTCACGCGAAAACGGCTGGTGCCGATGCTATCTCAGCGATGCCCCCAACTTATTTCAAGCCACAAACCGCTGAGGCTGCACTTAATTGCCTCGCCACCATCACGGCTGGCGCCCCTGATTTGCCGTTTATTTACTATCATATCCCATCAAAAACGGGGCTCACGTTTGATATGGTGTCGTTTCTTGAATTGGCTGAAGAGCGATTACCCTCTTTAACGGCCGTTAAATTCACCGACGCTCGAATCGATCTTTTGCAAGCGTGTATGGGGGTGGAAAACGGCCGTTATGATTTCTACTTCGGCTGGGATGAAATGTTGCTTACCGGGCTTAATGCAGGCGCAATAGGAGCTATTGGTACAACCTATAACTTCGCTGCTCCTCTCTACCAACGCATTTATGAGGCCCAACAAAGAGGGGACCTCAAAACTGCCACTCAAAATCAACAGCTGGCCGTTCAAATGGTGCGCACCATCCATCAATATGGTGGCATTCCTGCCCATAAATCGCTCATGTCGATACTTGATTTATATGGCCCTACGTGCCGAATGCCGAATCAAACGCTTACCCAAACCGCAATCGATCAGCTAAAAGATGATTTGAAAAATATTGGCTTTTTTGAGTGGGGACGAACACCATAGACGCGCTCTATTTAAAACGCAAAAAACAAGGGTGAGAGGATGAAGATGAATTTTAAGCCGGACTATGTCGAAAAAGTGTATGCAGGCGTTTTGGGGAAGATCATTGGCGTTTATTTGGGACGGCCGTTTGAAGGGT
>JANQSK010000045.1 GCA_028284105.1 Anaerolineae bacterium | reverse complement strand
TTGCATGCTCCTCATGGTACTTCTTGCGCTTTGCTAGCCCGCATGAAACAGAACGGCCGTTTGACCCCGAAGCTGTCAAAAAATGGTTGCCTGTTGATACCTATGTCGGTGGCGCTGAACACGCTGTCTTGCATTTGCTGTATGCCCGCTTTTGGACCAAAGTGATGTTTGATGCGGGCATGATCGACTTTGATGAACCCTTCACCCAATTGCGTAATCAAGGCATGTTGCTGTCGGCGAAAGATGGACAAAAGATGTCGAAGTCTAAGGGGAATGTGGTGACACCAGATGAGGTGGCCAGCGAAGTGGGTACCGATGCGTTGCGCCTGTATGTTTTGTTTGTGGGGCCTTTTGACCATGACGTGCTGTGGGACTCAACGGGCATCAAGGGCGCTTCCCGCTTTTTGGACAGGCTGTGGCGCTTGGTGACCGATAGCATGACGCCAAAATCAGGGGCACTGTTGCCGCCGCCCGTTGATGTGCCTGATCGTGCTTTTGAACAGATGCGCCACAAGGTCGTTCAAAAGGTCACGGCCGATTTTGAAAACTTCCGCTTTAATACGGCCGTTGCGGCCATGATGGAATATTTGAACTACCTGTCTGACGCGCAATCCAAGGATATCTATCCACCCCAATGGCATCACGCTATCGAAACCTTCTTGAAGCTGCTATCACCTATCTGCCCATTCATCACTGAAGAGCTGTGGCAAACGGTTATGCATCAGAAAGACTCGATTCACACGCAATCATGGCCCACATTCAACGAGGCAATGACGATTGATGATGAACAGTTGATCATTATTCAGGTCAATGGCAAGGTACGCGACAGGATCACGGTATCGGCAGGTATTGATGAGGCTGTTTTGAAGGAAACGGCCGTGAACCAACCCAACGTTCAAAAGTATATTGATGGCAAATCAGTCAAAAAGGTAATTGTGGTCCCCAGTAAGCTGATCAATATCGTGATTTAAAAATTTTTCTCGATTTGTGAAAACGATTACTAAAAAAGAGGGTTTGCCTAATTAGCAAACCCTTTTTTTCAATACTAGCAACCGCCTCCGGAACCCTTCCCGCAAGCAAGAACAACACTCACAAAGAATGGGGACAGAGCCAGAGCTAACAAAGAAGCGGCAACGATGAGACGATATAGTTTAGGTCGAGATAGATTTAACATATTTGTCTCCTTAAAGTATTTATGCGCTGGTTTTAACAACCACCACGACTAACATCATCAGTAAACAAGGCGCTTACAAAGACTGGGGCAAACGCTTAGGTTAACAAAGAAACTATGATAAGTTGATACAGCTTTAGTCCGCAAAACTGTAACATTTTTTATCCCTTTTAATCAAAATTTTTGACAACTTTACAACATTCAACAGCACCTGATAAATTTTCTTTCATAAATTGGTGATTTGGGCTTCAGGACTATGGCAAAAATTGTAGGAAAAACAAAAGTTGTTCGTTAAATATGTAAATCAACAAGGAGGTTCTGTCATGCAAGTAAAAGCAAACGTGAAAGCTGGCGCAACTGGCTTCAATCCAAATTAAGGCTGAGGAGTACAAAAGATGAAAGCACGCACAAACGTCAATGCTGGGCCAGGGCATATCAGCGGAGATTAGCTATTAAAAAATTTCTATATTACAAAAAGTCACTCTATCCGAGTGACTTTTTTGCTTAATTATGAGAAAACTTTTGAAGCAACTAAGAACAGACCTCACATATCATTCATCTTGATTATTTTCTTCATCCACATAATCCCGTAGCTTTTTCTCCAGTTTATTTTTTGCATGTATCTGTTCATCGATTAGGGTATTCCAATGGCTAGCCTGAAATCGAGGAATAATAAGACCTGTGACAGAGATTGAAAATATCGCTGAAATGATAAACAAGATAAATCGGTTGATACTTTCAAAGGTCATGCACATTGAAAATAAACCCACAAAGATAATCAAAATTGAAAATAACTTTCCGTAATTCATAAAAGAAAAATCAAATGAAAACCGTCTATCTAAATTTTGTTGATACATCTGTATTTTTCTTTCATGTTCCTTAATTGCTAATTTAAGTTCATCAATCGTGTCTTTTTTCAAAATTTTCACCCCTCATTTCACAAATATCAAATGACTAAATAACCTATATGTCCTTAGGCTGTTTCTGAAAGATTTCGGGTTGTCATTTTGCCCGGTCCATAAAAGAACAAACGGTTTCTATAATCAACTCTTACGACTTGATTGGGGAAAACAAATACATCCTCACTACGAGTCCCTAATTTCTTGAAGAATAAATATGGGTAATAAATGGTTATTCTGTGTTTCCCAGGCTCGAGAGGAAAGAAAAATTTTCCCCAATCTTTTTCAATTGGCTTATCGTCAATTTCAATGATCGGCTTTGAGAAAGCAAGTAAAAACGTAAATGGGTGAAAAGATACATTAACTTCAACACCTGTGACATCCTCAATAAATTCTGAGCTCATGGTTTAACCTTCCTATTCAATTTATGTGTGTTTTTTGGAAAAACTTCCAACTGGCTTTTGCAAGTTTATAAAAATTTCTTTGTTATTCCTGATAGCTATCTAACGAGAATACGACAACAAGCTGACCTTTCTGAGAACACACTTTAAAACCGATTGGCAACTTTATCGACTTAATTTGTATCTAGCCTGAAGTCTCCCATAGCCTCCACAAAAATCCCTGATACACTTCCCAAGAACTGCTTGAAGGACAGTTCATAACTAACGCAAATCTGCAACATACGCAGAAAGTATTCATTTCAAAAATCTGTTCCCTCAAAACAGATCGAAGGAAATTCTCTGCGTACTCTGCATCTTTACGTTCAAAATAACAAAGCTGTAACGCTGACAAGCTGAACTGCTGATAAGCTATCCAGCCCACATGGAGGAGAGAAATGAAAACAAGTGCACGTGTCGTTGTCATCGGTGGTGGTGTTGGGGGATGCAGCACGCTATATCATCTCGCAAAAATGTGCTGGACTGATGTTATTCTGCTAGAACGAGACGATCTCACCTCAGGCACAACGAGGCATTCAGCTGCTCAAGTAACCCAATTCGGTACTGTTCAAACAATGGTAGGGCTCAAAAAGTACTGCACCCAACTCTATACCGAACTGAATGACGACCCAGACTTCCCAATGGGCTACCACAAAAACGATGGCGGCATTCGCCTCGCACATACCCAAGATCACCTCGATGGATATCATCACTTCGTGGGCATGGCGAAAGGGATGGGAGTTGATTTCCAGGTACTTACCCCTTCTGAGATGGCTGATCTACACCCGTTGCTCAACGTGGATGGCTTAGTCGGTGGTTTATGGGATCCAGTTGATGGGGACATTGACCCCAGCAACCTTACACGGGGACTAGCCCATCAAGCAGAAAAACTTGGAGCCACCGTTTACAAATACACACCCGTGATCGGTCTCAAGCAAAAGAAAAATGGGGAATGGATCGTTGAGACCCCGAAAGGCAACATCACGGCCGAATTTATCGTGAACGCCACGGGTTATCGCGTCAACGAAGTGGGCAAAATGATTGGAGTTGAGCATCCCGTCATGTCAATGGAGCATCAATACATGCTCACCACATCTATCCCTGAAATCGTCAACTTCGGCAAGCGCATTCCTCTTATCCGTGACCCAGGGGATGATTTTTACTGCCGACAAGAGCATGAAGGGC
>JANQSK010000039.1 GCA_028284105.1 Anaerolineae bacterium | reverse complement strand
CAAATCAATCAACTTCGGACAGAACTAGGTGGTTCAAATGGATCCCTGGATGAAGAAAGTAAGCAGCTGGATAACTTAGTAAGCACCCAATCTGATGAGATTTCTTCGCTCAAAGCCCAGCTTGAAGATACTGAAGAAACTATTGCTCGCCTCAAAAATCAGCTTGAGGCAAGCAATGCTGACTTACATTACCATTTAGACGCTATTGAAAAACAAGGGCAACATTTAGCTGAGATTCAAGACCGTTTAGTTGAACGAGAACTTCAACTTAAAAAAGCAGCGGCCATCATCAAAAAGCAACAAGCTGAATTCAAACAGTTCCAAAACAAAACGGCCGTTCATATTAAAAAATTACAAGCAAAGGTTAATTAGGAATGGAAAACGTAAATATTGGTGTCATTGGTGGAAGTGGTTTATACCAAATGGCAGGTTTGATGAATGTTGAAGAAGTAGAGATCGACACACCATTTGGCAAACCGTCTGATACCATCACGATTGGAACCTTATATGACCACAAAGTAGCGTTCTTACCTCGACACGGTCGCGGGCACTTCCTGACGCCTGGGGAGGTGCCTTACCGCGCCAATATTTATGCAATGAAAACCCTTGGTGTGAAATATCTTATTTCTGTGAATGCCTGCGGCTCCCTTAAAGAAGGATTCGCACCGGGGCATATCGTTGTTCCTGACCAACTAATTGATTTTACGAAGGGCAAACGAGTCAATAGTTTCTTTAAAAAAGGGTTAGTTGCCCATGTTGGGGTAGCTGAGCCTTTTTCATCTGAGTTAAGCAATGCCGTTGCCCAATACGTTCAAGATGCAGGGGGCACAGTTCATCAAAATGCCAACTTTATAACCATCGAAGGGCCTCGTTTTAGCACGAAAGGAGAATCTCATCTTTTCCGGCAATGGGGAATGGAAATAATTGGCATGACCACAAGCCCTGAAGCATTTTTAGCCCGTGAAGCTGAGATGGCTTATGCCTGTATGGCGCACGTCACGGATTATGATGTGTGGCATGAATCTGAAGAGCCAGTTACGGTGGAGATGGTTATCAAAATATTATTACAAAATACGACGATAGCTCAAGAAGCCATCCGGTTGATGGTCAAATCATATGAGAATTGGGCAACTGAAATGCCAGCACATCATGCATTAAAGGATGCCCTAATTACCGATCCATCAAAAATCCCTAGCCAGCTTTTGGAAGATTTACAGCCAATCGTTGGCAAGTATTATGCTTAACTCTAGGTGATCTTTGCGGAATCAACTTCAAAGACCGTTCACTAACAATCTAATTTTAAATTTCAAATTTCCCTTAGCTAGGTCAGGCTGGCTATCTATCATTTTAGGCCTGATTGTTGCCCTATTTGTCTTTTCAAATGCCATTAGTTTGTCATTAATCAATGAAGGGAAAATCGCATTTCCGCATCTCATTGGCCCAACCGTTTGGTTAATTGCTTACGGTCTGGTTATCTTTTTCCTTCATCAATATAAATCCCAATATGATCCTATCATTTTAGCTATTTTAATGTTGCTCTCGGGATGGAGCTTGTTAATGATTGATAGGCTGGCCAGTAATTTTCTGAGTCGACAAATCACCTGGGTCTCTATTGGAACGGCCGTCATCATCATTACAACCCTTTTACCCAAAAATCTCAGTTGGTTGCGACGATATCGATACACTTTATTACTTCTAGGTCTCTTTCTCTTAGGCACAACGTTTATATTCGGTGTCAATCCTTCTGGGGCAGCCACAGCGAACTATTGGCTCCAACTCCCATTTTCAATTCCTGTCTTTTTTCAACCGTCAGAGCTTCTTAAACTATTACTCGTTATATTTTTAGCTAGCTTTTTTGACGAACAACTCCTACTCCAACGTAGGAACAATATTGTTACCTTGCTGGCTCCGATTGGGGTAATGGGTGGATTCTGCTTACTCTTGCTTGTTTGGCAAAGAGATTTGGGGGCGGCCACCTTATTTTTCTTATTATTTTTGTCCCTTTTCTATGTTGCAACTGGTAATCGGATTTACTTATTGACGGGATTTGGGCTTCTTATTATTGCTGGCATACTGGCATATTATTGGTTCGATGTTGTCGCATTGCGAGTAGATGCTTGGGCGAATCCGTGGCCAGATGCGGATGGACGTGCCTTCCAGATCGTTCAATCACTTTATGCTTTTGCATCCGGCGGAATTTTTGGTCAAGGTATCGGTCAAGGCTTTCCCGATTATATTCCTGTCGTTCATTCTGATTTTGTGTTTGCAGCGATCGGAGAAGAGTGGGGATTAATTGGTAGTTTAAGTATCCTCTTTTGCTTTATTCTCCTTATGCATCGGGGATTATTGATTGCATTGCGGGCCAAACGGCCGTTTCATCGCTATCTAGCAACCGGGATCACAACCCTTCTCAGTGCTCAAGCAATTCTTATAATGGGAGGTGTCACAAAACTACTCCCATTGACAGGAGTCACACTCCCTTTTGTAAGCTATGGGGGCAGCTCTATGCTCGTCAGTCATGTGATGATTGGCTTATTACTTTATTTATCAGGTCACCCTGAATTAGAAACAAAAACGGCCGTTCCAATCAATGCAACACAGCGCCACATTCAACAGCTTCATTTTATTTTCATCATTATCTTTGGGCTAATTGCTACTAGCCTACTTTATTGGTCAATAGTTCAAGCTGGAAACATTCTTATTCGAGACGATAATCCGCGTCAAGTTGAATCAGCCTTGCGTATTCAACGGGGATCCATTATTGATCGTCATGGCGTCATACTCGCAAAAACAGAAGGCGAAGGGAACAATCTCACAAGGGAATATCCGCTTGCTAACATTGGCCCAGCGGTTGGGTATTATAGCTTTAGGCATGGAACTGCAGGGATTGAAGAGGGATTTGACTCTTTACTCAGACGGCCAGCAACTACCGATATGGAACGATATTGGAATGAAACGATTTTGCATCGACCAGCAGTTGGCCAAAACATCCGCTTGACGCTTGATTCTAACTTACAGCTTGCTGCTCATGCTTTGATGCAAAATCAAAAAGGGGGCCTGATTTTGCTTGCCTATGATGAGTCAAATAATAGTGCTGATATATTAAGCATGGTCAGTGCCCCAAATCATGATCCGAACATCTTGGATGAACAATTCGATCTATTGATTGAAGACCAAAATGCACCACTTCTTAATCGCACAACGCAGGGTCTCTATCAACCAGGCATGATTTTGCAACCGTTCATGATGGCAACGGCCGTTTATAGAGGGAATTTACTGTTGAATAATTCAATCAATGATGCCTCGATCCCTATTGAGCTGGATAGCCAGAGTGTGGCCTGCCTCGATTCAAATTTAGAAGTTAAAACTTGGGAAGATGTTCTCAAAAACAGATGTCCCTATCCAATGAGTCAACTTGGCAATCAAGTTGGTGAAGCTGGTATCAGTCAAATGTATGCTGACTTTGGTTTGACCCAACCCTTCTCAATTCCACTAAACATTGAAACAGCTGTCAATTTGACAATTGATTCTCCAGAATTAGCATCAATTGGACAAGATTCCCTAACCGTCACTCCAATGACGCTAGGACGGGCTTGGATTGCATTGATGTCAAACGGCCGTTTACCAACGATTCAGCTTGTTTCACATACGCAATCAAACAGTGGAGAGTGGATTGATAATCCAACAAACCCAATTCCAGAGCAAGAACCGATAAGTCCAAATGTTGCCCACGCCATTCAAGAATTACTACCGGTCTTCAAGGATGATGTTATTGAGTTTTCAGGAACGGCCGTTTCTGGGGAAGCATTATGGAATAGTTGGTATCTGGGATCGAGAATTATTGAAGATGAACACTATTTTGTCGTGATCATCCTTGAAGAAAACAAAAAAGCAGACCCGGCTGAAAAAATCGGCCGTGATCTGCTTGAATTTATTACTAATCAATAATCAATTTAGCCAGATGTCGCCATCTCCAATAGTTTTTGAATTCGTGGCAACATGCTTGCCGGATTTGGATGAAGCCCTTCTTGTACCAACGCACTGTCATAAAGCTGTTCAATTCCCAAATCGATCAATTCTGAATCGGGATTATTACTCACTAAATTTGCAAGATTAACGACTAAAGCGTGATTTCGATTGATCTCCATAATACGTTTTGGAACTTCATAATCCTTATTGAGCATACGCTGGATGCGATCCATTTCGCGATTTTCAGCCCCTTCAGGTGATACAAGCCGAACAGGACTATCCTTCAAAACCTTCGATTCTCGAACCTCGGTCACTTTCTCACCTAAGGTTGTCACACATTGCCCAACAAATGCGTTGAACGCAGGATCTTCAATAGCTGGCTCTTGTTCATCTTCTGTCTCTTCAAGTTCAGGAAGTTCAAGGCTGGCGTCATCAATATTCTTGAATTTCTTTTCTTGATATTCTTGCATGCCTGGAGCAATAAAAGCATCTAAAGGATCAGTCCAATAAAGCACTTCAATATCGCGAGCTTTAAATGGATCGAGGTGGGGGCTATTGGCAACCGATTGATCGTCATCACCCAGCACATAATAAATTTCTTCTTGCTCATCACCCATACGCTCGATGTATTCATCTAAAGACACAAGCGCATCGTCAGAAGTAGAGCTTTTATAACGGAAAAACGGCATCACATCGTCTTTCGCAGCGGGATCGATGGCAACACCCTCTTTCAAGACGCGACCAAATTCACCCCAAAATGTTTCATATTTTTCTTGATCATTCTTAGCTAGCTTTTTAAGTTCACGAAGAACACGCCCTTTGATCATTTTGCCAAGCTGACGCATGAGAACATTATTCTGCACCGTTTCACGGCTGACATTCAAAGGCAAATCTTCACTATCGACAACCCCATCAATAAAGCCTAACCAATCTGGTAATAAATCGGTGCAATACTCTTGAATCAGAACGTTATGCGAATAAAGCATGACGCCAGGATCTTTACGTGATGCCAAAATTCCAGGTTCACGCTTTGCAGGGACAAAGAGCAAAGTGCGAACATTGACTGGCGCATCTGAACTGAAGTGAATGTGAGTAATCGGCTCTTCAAATTCCATCGTCATTTGGCGATAGAAATTATTGTAATCAACAGCTTCAATATTAGACGGCCGTTTACGCCACAGTGGTTCCTGTTGATTTGCTTGGTCCTCGCCAACATACACAGGGAAACGAACAAAGTCAGAATGCTTCTTCACAATTTGTTTGATTTTCCAATCATTCGCAAACTCTTCAGCATCCTTTCGCAAAGTTATGTGAATTTCCGTACCGCGGTCTGATTTATCAGCCGATTCAACACGGAACGATTCACCACCGTCAGAAATCCATTTTGCTGCTTTAGCGCGAGGTTTATGGCTCCGAGAAACAACCTCAACCTCTTTTGCCACCATAAAAACTGAATAAAATCCAACACCAAATTGGCCGATCACATCCTCAGGAGTAATTTCTGAACCATCTTCCAGCTTTTCAAGGAATTGTCGTGCTCCTGATTGAGCAATGGTTCCCAAATTTTGTATCAATTCATCCTTGGTCAAACCAATACCAGAATCCTTGATAATCAACTTTTTAGGCGCTCCTTCTTCTACTTCTGGAATTTCAATCCGAATTGCAAGCTCAGCCTCAGCGTCTACAACATTGCGATTGGTCAACATTTCGAACTGCAAACGCGTTAATGCATCTGAAGCATTTGAAACTAATTCACGAAGGAAAATATCATGTTCCTTATAAAGTGAATGAACAAGTATTTGTAGTAGCTGTTTAATTTCAGCTTTAAAAGTATAAGAAGTCTCTGCTGTTTTCTCCTTACCGCTCATTAAAAATCCTCTCAGTTATTAAATTTATAAAAATTGGGTATTTCCAAGACTAATTGAACAAAATTAGATAAAAGTTAGATTCTTAGCACTTGCGTCTAATCTCAGTCCCAAAACATGTTCAAAATGACTATGTTCACTTTTCCTAAGTGTAATATCATAGGAGAAATTCGCAAACATCAATGTAAATAAGGAATCTCGATGAAAATTAAACAGTTTTTTATTGTTATATGTGTCATTCTTCTCTTAGCAGCTTGTGGTGGATCAAGTGCAGATGAATCCTCCGAACCAGCTGCCGAGCAACAACAAGAAGAAATCGTTGAAGAAGTACAAGAAGAGGTTGTTGAAGAACCAACTGAAGAAGTTGTTGAAGAGGTCATGGAAGAAGAAGAGATGGAAGAAGAGAGTGATGAGGCTATGGAAGCTGAAGACTCGGAGGAAATGACCGAAGAAAGCAGTGAAGAAATGGCGGAAGAAGCTGAAGAGGAAATGGCGGAAGAAGAGATGGCTGAAGAGGAAACGGCCGTTGGCTTCGGAGACATTGCCATGAGCGGTATTGACTCTGATTCAGGTCTCGAAATTAATCCTGCTTCTTATGGCCCCGGTGACACCTTTATTGTTCGAGGCACCGTGATCAGCATGAATCTAACACCAATTACCTCTCCTGAGTTTCTCATTGAGTCACCTGAAGGCGTTCGCTACAGAGTAAAAACTCAGCCACTTGATGAAACATTTTTTATTGATGGCACTCAATGGCAACCCTTTGAATATCGCCAAGGGGTTGGTGCGATGGTGACGATAGAATTTGATCCAAGTTTGACAACTTCAGACATTCCATCAGGCAGCGATTTAACTTTAGTCATGCAAGAATAAGCCAATACCTGAAAACGCCCCCTTAATGACAAAGGCATCTTTAAACTAAAGCCATTTTCTAGCACTTGCGCTTTAGGACAAAAGGTGCCTTTCTTTTTCTCTCCAAAAATATTATGTTTAATTATATTTGATCTTATGCAAAGTAATTGCTATAATGCTTTATGTAATCTTACTTTATGTATTCTAAATTTAAATTAAGGTTCATTGGGGTACCGTGGATGTGTGGAACTGGACAAAATTCCCTCACGCCCAATTAACTGAATACGCTTATTCTGAAAATGATTTTCGGAAAAGACATATGCTTATCCTTAGCTGATAAGCGGCAATTTTATGTCCCTTGCAATGAATACATTATAAAAACCCTGCTCTTAACAGGTCATTGCTTATTGATGGTTTTGTGATCTTTACTCAACAAGACATCTTGAAGCAAGGCGAGGAGTTATAGGCAATGGAAGCACAATTACAAGCTTTCTTGGAATATCTGCAGAGAGAGTACAACTACTCCAACAATACAACTGCCGCATACAAAAATGACTTAAACCAATTTGTTAAGTTTGTAAAGACGAACCATGCCTCTGTCAGTAATTGGGCAGGCGTCGATTCAGCGATTGTTGAGTCGTATGTAAATCTGATGAAAGAGAAGCAGTATGCCTCTTCGTCGGTTGCTAGGAAAGTGGCAGCTGTAAAATCTTTCTTCAACTACCTCGCTAATCAAAATGTCATTTCAGAAAATCCTACAATTAACATTGACTCACCGAAAGTCAAAAAGCGGTTGCCCAAAACCCTTTCATCTGAGGATGTGGAACAGCTGCTTGCTGCCCCCTCAATTAAAAAGACCCCAAAAAATTTAAGAGATACAGCCCTCCTCAATATGTTGTACACAACAGGGATGCGCGTTACTGAAGTCGTATCATTGAAACTCTCCGATGTTGATATGGAACAAGAAATTCTTTTCTGTCCAGGTAAAGATGAACAAGTTCGAGAGCTTCCTTTTGATGATCTAACTCGTACCGTCTTAACCTCTTATTTGGATGATGGTCGGCCTTATTTAGTCAAAGACCGTGATGAAGATGCTCTATTTCTCAATCATCGAGGCCAGCAGCTCACACGACAAGGACTTTGGTTGATTATTAAGGCGTATGCAAGACAAGCCAATCTAAGTACGGCCGTAACACCGCACACCTTACGTCACAGCTTTGCTGCCCATAAATTAGAAGGCGGGTC
>JANQSK010000035.1 GCA_028284105.1 Anaerolineae bacterium | reverse complement strand
AGACGATGACGCTCTAGCTGCTCGCGTCCGGTTGTCAAAACAAATCGATAATGGGATGTGATATACAAGATTGAATCATCCAGATCGGCCATTAACAGTTGGAAAACATCTCCTTCGAGGCCTAAAGTCGCTAATTCATAATCGTTGCCGGGTTCAATGGCATCAGAATGCACAGGAACGGCCGTTACAACACCTGACTTATCAAGGACCATTAGCGCCTTATCTTCAACCTGCTCAACGTCTTCGTCTCCTTCAGCAGCTAAAATACGACGCTGTATCATATTGAGATTAATGGGTGTGACATTAGGCTGGTTTGAATCTTTGGTAGGTGGTGAAATATCTTCTTGTGTATATCCTTTCAGCTCAATTTCACCCTGCTCGACCCCATGTGCAACAACCCCCAAGCCAGCCGTCACACTACTAAAAGTGTCGATTGACCGAACTTTATCAGCCCCAAATTTCTTTTCTAATATTTGAACAAAGGCTGGAATTTGAGCAGACCCCCCAGTTCGGATCACGGTGTCAATTTTTTCGGCCGTTAAACCAGATTGAGCCAGCATCTCATCTAAATGTTCATCAATAGCAATAATTTCTTGTCGAATAATGTTTTCAAACTCTCGGCGTGTCACAAAATCACGAACGCTAAAGTCTGGGCCTTCAAACAAAATTTCAGAGCCACGCTTATCAGAAAGCTGGCGTTTTGATTGTTCAACAATATCAAACATGCGAAGACCATAATTGTTTGACACAACGCTCACCAATGCCTCGATCTGATACCTTCGCCGTGCTGTTTGGGCAATATCCTTGAGCATCTGCTTCCGTTCAGAAGATTGCAATTCAAGAATCGTCTGCCAATTAGAAAATGTGTCATAAATCCAGCCTGGAACCGTTAAGTTTTTATGGCGTGGCCCATATGGGCTGCCTTCCCCAAAATGTCTAGCCAGCTTATGACGAACCAATTTCTGATCAAAGACATCACCCGCGATGGGAATACCTCCGGTCGCTAAAACGCCTCGATTTTTAGGATCACCAAGCCGCATCACGGTGACATCTAAAGTGCCACCCCCAAAATCAAAAACGAGTACATTCTCGGGTTTCTTAAGCGTCGTTTCATAGCTATAAGCAGCTGCTATCGGCTCGTATTGAAAATAAACTTTTTCATAGCCAGCCTGAAAGGCCGCCTGTAGTAAACGCCCTTGGGCCAATCGATCTTTCTCTTCTTCAAATGCAAACTTGACGGGACGGCCTAGTACAATTTGGTTGAGGGATTCACCCAACTGTTGTTCAGCTCGCACCTTTGTCGTTGTGAGATAGGTTGAAATAAGGTTTTCAAGCGAATAGTAATGTTGCCCAATAACCGTTCCCGGAAAATCTTCAGAGCGCAATCCTGATTTTATTGAGAGAAATAGGCGACCCGGCGACAAGACATCGACGTACACATATGCATCTGTGACGTAATACATATCGCCACCAAAGATTTCGAGTTCGCCAACCCAGACTCGACGCATTTTGACAGCTCGGCCCACATTGTGTTCAAAATATCTATCAATGGCTGAGCGGCCAATATGAACGCCGTGGTCATTGGTGATGTAGATTGCTGTTCGTGCAACTCTTGGATTATTGTTTGTGGGATCGATATTTAGAACGTTTACGGAACGGCCGTTATAAACAGCCATCCCTGAATTGGTGGTCCCAAAGTCCATACCAACGATCATAAAAACCTCTATTTTTATTTTTCAGCGGCTCTTGTTAGGAATTTTCGCGATTAAAAAGCTTGTTAGCCAAGGGATATTGACATAAGACTGAGCAAAAGATAATTGAGAGTGAAAGCAATTTACTCAATCGGTGAATATTGTTCCTAATCAGAAATTATTCCCTAAATAGAAAACATGTCAAGCTTTCATCAAATTACATCACGGCTATTCAGTAAAAGAAGAACTGCACAAAAAGCAGTTTAGCAAATTCAAACATCTCACTCAAATGGTCATCCTGAACGGAACGGGTTGAACCAAAACTGAGTCAAATATAGAGGCGTGCAGTTGAAGGATCGCTTTAAAATCAAAAAGAATGATGTTTTGTTTGGCAAAATGATTAGTTTGCCAGAAAAGATTGCAATTTGCCAAGGTTTCAGCGACCCTTCGATTTCGCTTTGCTACACTCAGGGTGACGATCCTTTGTGTACTCTATTAAAAACTGAAAAGCCCTGCAAATTACATTGTGACTTCCTCCCATTTTCAAATACACTAGAAATAAGAGACATCAGGAGGAAATAGATGCAACAATACAATTTAGAAAAACTCTTAAAATGGCGATGCATTGGCCCATTTAGAGGGGGACGTGTCCTTGCCGTATCAGGTGATCCAACAAATGATGCTTCGTTTTATTTTGGAGCCGCGGCAGGTGGTATATGGAAAACCACCGACGGAGGCACTTACTGGGAGTGTGTGTCAGATCATTTCTTAAAAACGAGTTCAGTTGGGGCCCTCGCTGTCGCTGAAAGTGATGCAAATGTGATTTATGCAGGGATGGGCGAAACCACTATTCGTGTTGATGTGTCTCATGGAGACGGTGTTTATAAATCAACCGATGCAGGTCGAAGCTGGCAACATATGGGGCTTGAGGCAACACGACATATTGGCAAAATTGCAGTTCATCCTCAAAATCCTGACATCGCCTATGTAGCAGCTTTAGGGCATGCACATGGCAATAATCCTGAGCGTGGTGTGTACCGTACCACTGATGGTGGCAAGAACTGGGAGCTTGTTTTACACAAAAGCGAAAAAGCGGGGGCAGTCGATGTCAAACTTGATCCTAATAACCCCCGCATAATCTATGCCACAATTTGGGAAGCGTATCGCAATTTTTGGCAAATCAGCAGTGGTGGTCCTGATTCTGGACTATGGCGTTCGATGGATGGTGGGGACACATGGGAAGATATCAGTCGCAACAAAGGACTTCCAGAGGGTCTTCTTGGCAAGTTGGGTGTCGCACCATCACCTGCTCAACCTGGCCGTGTCTATGCCTTATTCGAATCGGAAAACAAGCCAGGTGTTTACCTATCAGATGATTATGGTGATAGTTGGGAGCACACAAGCGGCAACGGCGAACTATACGGTCGTGCATGGTATTACATCCACATCAATGCGGACACCCAAGATCCAAATACCGTCTATGTCAATTGCTTCAACCTTTGGAAATCGATTGATGGGGGGAAAAATTTCACCCAAGTCGCCACACCTCATGGTGACAATCATGATATTTGGATTGATCCCAAAAATAACCAACGCATGATTCAAGCAAACGATGGAGGCGCCAATGTCAGCTATAACGGCGGCGCAAGCTGGTCATCAATCTATAACCAACCTACTGCCCAGTTCTATCATATCGCGACCGACAATCAATTCCCTTATCACGTCTATGGCACCCAACAAGATAATTCAAGCTTGGCAATTCCGAATGCCAGCGAGCGTGGCGCAATCCCTTGGGCAGCCATTTACCAAGCAGGGACTGGTGAAAGCGGCTACATTGCACCGAGACCAGACGATCACAACATCGTTTATGTCGGTGCTATCGGGAGTTCTCCGGGTGGAGGCAACCATTTACAAAAATATAATCATCGCACTAAGCAAATCCAGCTCATCTCTAACTGGCCCGAGTCCAACCGAGGTTATGGGGCCGAGGTGTATAAATATCGATTTAATTGGACCTATCCCATCGTCATCTCTCCGCATGATCCTGAAACCGTCTATGTGGGAAGCAATATCGTCCTCAAAACAATGGATGGTGGACATTCCTGGGAGGAAATCAGCCCCGATTTAACGCGTAATGACACAGAGAAACTTCAGGCTACAGGTGGTCCCATCAACCTTGACGCAATCGGTGCAGAAACCTATTGCACTGTATTCTCATTTGCAGAATCAAGCCATGAAGCGGGTGTACTTTGGGCAGGTTCAGATGATGGATTAATTCATATCTCAAAAGATGGCGGCAAGAATTGGGA
>JANQSK010000386.1 GCA_028284105.1 Anaerolineae bacterium | reverse complement strand
ATGGGCTTTGCCGCTCTGTTTGAGCTCGGTGTTACTGTGAATCACTCATCCCCTGAAAGATTGGGCCATCAGGTGACAGATATCTTTTTGAATGGATTGAAAAAATAGAAATTGGAAGAGAGAAGAGATTTTAGCTCAGCTCTTTTCATACTGAATTTGATTTAAATTATGTTTGAATTTGGAACAAAAACCTACGTCATGGGTATCTTGAATATCACACCAGATAGCTTTTCTGGAGATGGGTTGCTTGGTGATGAAGGGTTAGAAACGGCCGTTTCTCAGGCAAAACAGTTTGTAGCCGACGGTGCAGATATTCTTGATATCGGGGGCCAAAGCACGCGCCCCGGTAGCGAGATGATTGATGCTGAGGAAGAAGCACGGCGCGTCTTACCCATTATTAAAGCCGTTCGACACGCTGTTGATGTTCCAATTTCGATTGACACCTACTGGTCAGATGTTGCTGAAAAGGCACTAGAAGCTGGTGCAAACTGGATTAATGACGTGTGGGGTGCCCAAATGGATCCGCGAATAGCCGATGTAGCCGCAAGCGGACAATGCCCCATTGTCTTAATGCACAATCGCAGTAAACCCAAAAGTGTTATTCAAGAAGAAAAATTGGGCAATGCTTATGTGGGCGCCAACTACGACGACTTGATTGAAGATATCAAGCGTGAGCTTCAAATCAGTATTGATATCGCACTCAAAGCCGGTGTTAAGGAAGAAAATATCATTCTCGATCCCGGTGTTGGATTTGGAAAAACTCGGGAACACAACATTCAAATCGTCAATCAACTCAATGAATTTAAAACCTTAGGCTTCCCGATTTTATTGGGAACCTCAAGAAAATCTTTTATAGGTTACACGCTCGATCTGCCGCCTAACGAACGAATGGAAGGCACTGCAGCCACTGTTGCTATAGGCATAGACCGCGGTGCAGATATTGTGCGTGTTCATGATGTAAAACCCATCGTGCGGCTCGCTCGCATGACTGATGCAATTGTTAGATAGCTAGTCAGCACCTCAGCTAGTCAGCAAGTCAGCTGAAACGCTGAGGTGCTGAGATGCTGAAATGCTAAAAAGCTAACAAGGAGCTTTTAATGTTAAATTTTCAACTTAATGAAGAGCAGCAAATGCTCACTGACGCAATTAAGCGTCTTGCCTCTGAGCGCATGCGGAAAGTTTTTCGTGACGCTGAAGAGGAAGAAAAGATTCCCCAATCAGTAATTGATGCAGGTTGGGAAATGGGATTATTACCAACGGCCGTTCCTGAAGAATTTGGCGGTTTAGGTGAATACTCCGTTGTAACCCAAGCCATGGCGGTTGAAGAGCTAGCTTTTGGCGATCTCGCCATCACTGCCAACATTTTGTATCCCAACAATGTGGCAATTCCTGTGATGGTAGCAGGCACTGACGCTCAAAAAGAAGCACACCTTCCATTATTCATGGAAGCGAAGCAACCCAACGTCACGGCCGCTTTAACAGAGCCCATCATTCAGTTTGATCCTCGTGGTTTAAAAACAACGGCCGTATTAGATGGTGACCATTACATCATCAATGGCAATAAAAGCGTTGTTCCCATGGCTGAAACGGCCGAAACTATCCTTGTTTATGCCAATGAAGATGGCAAAACCCAAGCCTATTTCGTCCCTGTTGGGGTTGAAGGGTTAACCATTGGGGCCAAAGATAAGCTAATGGGCGTGCGCGCCTTACCAACCAACCAGATTTCACTTGAAAACGTTCGTATTCCAGTCGAAAACAAGCTCGGGGGAGATGCCGGCATCGATTTCAATCTCATTTTGAACCACAGCCGAATTGCTTTAGGTGCTGCTGCAGTGGGTGTTGCTCGTGCAGGGTACGAATATGCCGTTGAGTATGCAAAACAACGCATTCAATTTGATGAACCCATCGCCCATCGCCAATCGATTGCATTCATGTTGGCTGAAATGTCAATGGATGTAGATGGTGCTCGCATGTTGGTGTGGGAAGCCGCTTGGAAAATGGACAATGGCGAAGATGTGACCCAAGATGTCGCTGTCATGAAACATTTCATTGATGACATGGTCATGCGCGTCGCCGATCAAGCTCTCCAAGTACTTGGTGGATACGGTTACATCCGCGAATATCCAGTTGAGCTTTGGTTCCGCAATGCCCGCGGCTTCGCAACATTTGATGGATTACTCACGATTTAAGGCTGAATTCAGAGGGCAAAAGGCTGAAACAGTTGATGAAGCAAAATGATTTGCACAGCAGAACTAAATCATATGCGATTAGGATCATTAGACTTTATTCAGCATTGCCAAAATCTACTGAAGCTCAAGTCATTGGAAAGCAGTTCTTACGATCAGGCACATCAATTGGTGCACATTATGCAGAAGCATCGAGAAGTCGTTCAGATGCTGAATTTGTTAGCAAGCTGCAGATAGGATTGCAAGAACTACAAGAAACAAAATATTGGATTGAACTTTTATTCGAAGCAGAGATTATTGCAGAAAATAGAGTCGAAGGTTTATTACAAGAAACAAACGAACTCATTGCAATATTTGTCTCAATCGTCAAAAAAGTTAAATCAAGGAACTAGGCTGTAAGGATTTTAGCGGAAAAGGTTTTCATCCTTTATCCCTCATCCTTCATCCTTTTAGAGGACATATGATTGACTTTACAATTCCTGAAAAAATTGAAAACCAAATTAAAATGA
>JANQSK010000018.1 GCA_028284105.1 Anaerolineae bacterium | reverse complement strand
AGCCACCTTTTTGTCTGATTCGAGGTAGATGGCGTGAAGGTTTAATCGATGGGTTCCTGGAATAAGCTTATAAGCAACGTCTAAATCAGAGCGAAGTTCGGCAGGTGTGCGTGCTTTGCCCGGATAGTTTCCGGTCGCCATAATCCCGCCACTCAAGCCACGGTCAGGGTCTTCAAAGCCACCAACATCGTCTCCCTGCCAGCAGTGCAGGCTAATTGAAATGTTTGCTAGCTGAGAAACGGCCGTTTCAACATCGACACCCAATTCTGCATACCGTTCTTTTGCCAGTTGATAAGCTTGCTCAATATTTTGCATTTTGTATCCTTTGGCCTAATCCATATGAAAGACTTCTGTTAACTCTAGCATCATTTTATCTGCGTGCGTGCTAGAAGGAGACTCAAAATAAGGAGCCATAAAATCTTGCCACTTTTGGTTAATCTCCTCACCCGCCATCCCATCCAAGGCTGATTGAAAATCATTCGTTGTTTCAAAGTAGCCAAAAAGCGTGCCATCCTCTTTCATGAACAAAGAATAATTGTGCCAACCATGCTTTGAAAGTGCCGCAATCATTTCTGGCCAAACCGCTTCATGATGCTTTTTATACTCTTCAATTAACTCTTCTTTGACTTTTAATAAAAATCCAACCCGTTTCATCGATTTCCCCTTTTTTGATTGTCCTCCCCCCTCGACGATGACACACATTATGATCCATGTTTAGGGTTTAACCAAAAGATGCCATCTCGATATACAAAACGATGGACTCTCTGACGATTTGTTCTTTTTTCAGCTATACTTTTTATCAATTGAGAAGAAACTAATGGAGGATTGATGGGCAAATTAAGGCAAAAAGTTTTAGTTCTTTATCTTGCAACCTCTGCATTGGATAGCGAGGTGCTGGGCTGGACCATCTATGACGGAACGGGAAAGGAAGCACATACAACGGGCGACAGCGAAAAACGGCCGTTTTCCACAGGGCTTGAGGCACTCAAAGCAGGCTGGCGTGTTATTCAATTCCCGCAACTCATTCCCCCCTATCCCAACATGGAATTGACCACTTCATTTATGCAACACGAATTTATTTTTGAACAATTGGAGGAAATCGATGGCTAACACAATTTCAAAAGAACATTTGTTGAGTTCTGCTCAAATGGCACACTTTGTCGCTCGTGGCTTTCTGCGTTTTGATGAGCTTATTCCAGATGAAATCAACCAAGCCGTGATGGCTGAAATTGATGCCGGTGGCATAAAAGGAGCTCCAGCAGGCACACCCCTTTCGCAATGTTACGAAGGCTCAACCATTCGTCGACTCCTCGATTTACCTGCAATCCAAGGGTTAATTCATAGCCTTGTTGGGCCAGACCCACTATTTGATCATGATGCAGTCCATGTCCGTGAACCCAATCAAGGGAAAGCCCAAGGACTCCATGCTGACTCCATCATTGACCCTAGACCCACCCACTTTGATATTCAAATCATGTACTTCCCACATGATGTTCCTTATGAAATGGGAGGTACGCTACTCGTACCTGGCAGTCATTTTCGACGCATCAATGAAATGGAAATTGCCCGCTATCAAAATATCGTTGGACAAGTGGCAATGGTTTGCAAAGCAGGCTCCATTTTAGTGCTACATCATGGCATCTGGCACTGTGGTCGCCAAAATCAAACGGACCAAAGACGCTACATGTTTAAAGTACGTCTTAATCCTCAAGTCCGTCAACTGCGATTATGGAATACAGACGATCTTCAAGATGGTTATGCGAATCATCAAGAAATTTTTGGTGATTTCAAGCCAGGTGAAAATGATATTCAAGCCATTCTTGCCAAGCGGGAACCCTGGTTTGAAAATGCCAGCGGACGCTTAGAAATTGTCAATCGCATCAAGCTATGGCGCTTTTTGACAGGAGATGACAATTTTGATGTGCACTATTGGCTCACTCGGCTTGAAAATACGCCCGAACGGCAACTCGCATTCTAATCAAAAGTTTAATGCGAAAACTAGCCTAATGAGCGAATGCGTTTAGGAATAAGCTTCAGTAAGCAACGATCATCTGCATGATCTTTCCAATCTTGAAGAACAGCTTGTGTTGCTTCACTGGACATATCCCAATATCTGTAACAAAGTTTCGTCATTAGCTCGGTCGTGTCTTCTTCAAGGATCTCAACATCGCCTTCAAACAGGACCCACGCTTCTGGTTCACCAACGTCATTGACCACTAACATTGAGGCTCGCGGGTCCTGACGCAATCTTTTGACTTTTGGGGAGCTTTTTGAAGTAAAAATAGAAACGGCCGTTCCATCCCAATCATACCAAATAGGAACGGCCGTTGGGGCGCCATCGTCGCGAAGCGTCGTCAATATACCTAAACGTGTTTTTGAAAGGAAAGCTTCTCTTTTTTCAACATCCATTGGCTTCATATCAAACCTCCAATTAAGTGGGTTATTTATTGTCATCAACACCCTTTGACAACAACCCATGACAAAAGTATTCTTCCACAATTTGAATCAGGGAACATCAGCTTGGGCAATTTGTAAATTTCTAAAAATTTCTTGAAGTTAATCAGGTCAAATGTGAAATTTACCTAATGAAAACCAACATTCAGCCAATTCTTTTTCAAAATACCTTTTGGTTTTCACATAAGTTTACTTCAAAATAACCCTGGGTGTTCCCTCAATATCCGCAACAAAGCACATTCCCATATCATCAACTTGTTCCACGAACAAAGATGGAGGTAGCATGAGTAAAACACCCTACAACAAACTGTATCCCGATAAATTTACGGCCGAAGACTACATCAACCCAGACACCTACAAACATACCCGCGCCCCTGTCGAAAATGCCTTGAGCATCATCCCTGAAGCGTATAGCTGCGATACGTTCTACCAAATTGAGCAAGAGCGCGTCTTTGGCAACAGTTGGGTGGGTGTAGGCTGTGTCGATCAACTTCGAAAACCGGGTTCCGTCATTGTGGCTCAAGTCGCTGGGCAATCAATCATTATTACCCGTAACAAAGAAGGAGAACTACGCGCATTTTATAATACGTGCCGCCACAGAGGTGCCAAAATGCTAGCGGATGATTGCACTGCCCTCCGAGGAAATCGTATTCGCTGCCCCTACCACAGCTGGGCCTATGACTTGGATGGCAATTGCATTGGCACCCCCCTCTTTGAAGGGTCTGACATTCCTGAGGAAATGCAGGGTGCATTTAGCATGGGGGGGGTAGATACCTTCACACGAGAGGATTATCCGCTCTTTCCTGTTCATGTGGATAGCTGGGGATTGCTCATCTTTGTCAATTTATCCGAAAATCCACGACCTCTCCAATCACAGCTTGGTGATATTATTGAAAAGTTTGCCGAATATCGCTTAGATGAATGGCACATTGTGGGTGAAAAAACCTTCTACTTTGATGCCAACTACAAATTAGTGGGCGAGAACTTTATGGAGTATTACCATCTCCCTTGGGTGCACCCAGAGCTGATCAAAGTCTCACGTATGGAAGATCATTATCGCTGGCAAGGGAAAGGCATGTACACGGGCATGGTGACTTGGCCAATCTCTCAAGGAGACGAAGGGG
>JANQSK010000009.1 GCA_028284105.1 Anaerolineae bacterium | reverse complement strand
AAGCGGTCGACTTTTGCCAAGGGGGGTGGATTTAAGTCTATGCTGCCCCACTTTGATTTGAGCCAAGTCCCAATGATTACGATTATGCACAGCTTAATTGATGCCATTCCAACAGGGTTGGCAGATCTACAGGCGAATTGGTCAGGTCCAACAGGCGTTTATGCGCATTATGGTGTGTTTCAAATGCCAAATTGGATTTTCAATGACATGATCACACCAGAATTGTATGCAGATGAAGCGGAAAAATGGATTGAGGCTGGAGCGTCCTTAGTTGGCGGGTGCTGTGGTATTGGCCCTGAGCATATTAAAGAACTAACCCGACGATTTAGATAGCTGCTGCTTTTCACAAAATCCATGGTCATTTCGAGGAAAGTGACTCTAATCAAAATGTATTCAAATAGATTATGAACGACGAGAAATCGCTGCACTATTAAAAAATAATTGTGTTAATAGGTTCCTTAGCAATTTCCCAAACTCTTAAATTATATGTGTTTGGTTATGGCGATTTCTCGTCGCTTCGCTTCCCTCGAAATGGCATTATGAATTAAAGGGCAGAGACGCCAAAATATTGTTCCAGCATCATGTCCGCGGTTTGAAGCGCCCCTTCGACCCAGCCCTGTGCATCAGAGTACGCCTCCCCACAGATAAACACCGGTACTTCAGGGTCCGGATTCAAAATCTGCTGCTTCACTTCCCAACTTTTGACGCCAATATTCCAAGCATTCCAACCGCCGCCGAAGGGATCATCTCCCCAATCTTTATAGCTTGCATCCACAACTGGAGGCACATATTTTAAACCATGGACAATGGCTAACTGACGCTGAATTTCTTCGACCATCTCTTCAGGTGCCTGATATTTATGCCACTTCGCATAGGCTTGCCCAGTTTCAGCAATCGAGCCTTCAAACCAAAACGTATTATCTGGCACATCCACAATCGCTTTGATTTCCTCATCCCAAAAAATGCCGTGCTTTAATCGGAATCCGTCCCAGAATCCTACGTTTAGACCATCATCATAGCTGGCCATCAGCATCGCTCTGCCTGATGTCGGGGCTTCACCATCCATTGTTGGCCAATAATAGGTTTGGCGAATAGGTAGATCGGTCGTGCTTCGCCCTTCATTGACACCCGCAGGACGCCACCAAGGCTCCATGTAGGTCGTAAATAGTTTGAATAAGGGGCGGGGGGTGACACTGCTAATGAGTCGCTTCACATGGGGTTTGTTCAGGAGTGGACTACCAGGCATGAGTAAGTCTAATGAGCGTCTTGGCATGGCTAGAACGAGCGCATTGGCATGATGTTGTGACCCATCTAGAAAATTGATTTCAATTTGATCGTCGGTTTTGTTGAAGCCAGTCACTCTAGCGTTTAAGAATATTTCGCCACCTAATTGGCGCACACGCTCAGCTATCGTTAGCGGAACTTGTTGAAATCCTTCCTTGAACCCGTGATAAATTGGTTCCACGCCAAAGTCAGAGAGAAACCAAGGAATTGCATCGGCGGCATTCCAATTGTTGATAGTGGTTTGATAACCACCCGCTGCCTTAGCCAGTTGATACGCTTCACCACTCATGACGCGCATTAAGACCTGCCAAAATCCTTGGCGGTAAAGAGGGAGGCCATCGAACTTTGCATTGTGCGCCATCTCTCGGCGTTCGTCCTCAGTTAAATTTTCATTTGTAATGCCAGGAATCACCTGTTCAATCGCGTTGATGACTAAGGAGCCCGCAGTTTGCCCAAATTCTTGAAAGGTCAATCGGTAAGGCACTTTTTCTGGGTTGGATTTAAATTCAGATAAACGTAAGTAGGTGCCCCTTAAATAAGAAATGTTGTTTGGTTGGTCAACTGGAAAGTTAAAGGTTTCAATATAATCATCTGGGTGTGTGGTGTCTTTGTTTAAGGTGTCAATTAGTTTTTGAACGCGAGGCTGAACGGCAGGCAAAATACGCATCCCCCCAAGCTCTGCTGTCATATATGGAATGTTGGGGGGTGTCACGGAGAGTAAGCGACCCCCAATGTGATCATCCGCTTCAAATATGGCAACCTTTTCAGCTTTTTGTTCAGTTAACAAGCGCCATGCAGTATAAACCCCAGATACGCCACCACCAATAATTGCTACATCGAAATGAGTCATATTTTTTCCTTATACTTTCTTGATTATTTATGAAAAAGAGTTCCAATGAAAAGTAAATAATAGAACAAGAATTGTTGTTGCTAAAAACCCATCGAACGACCAATGATTTCTTTCATGATTTCATTGGTGCCTCCGTAAATGCGGCTCGCACGAGAATCAGTATACATCTTGGTAATTGGATATTCAGTCATAAAGCCATACCCACCGTGCAATTGAACACATTGATCAACCACTTTACCCTGTAAATCTGACAGCCAATATTTTGCCATTGCTGCTTTTTCAGGTGTGAGTGTGCCAGCATTTAGCTCGTTGATACATTGGTCGATAAATGTACGGCCGATTGTGATTTCTGTTTTCATTTCCGCCAGCTTGAATCGTGAGTTTTGGAATTTGCCAATGGGTTTGCCAAACGCCGTGCGTTCATTGCAGTAGCGAATGGTTTCCTCAAGAGCGGCTTCTGCTGCAGCAATTGACATGACACCAATAATCAGGCGCTCCTGTGGCAGCTCTTGCATAAGGTAATAAAACCCCATGCCTTCTTCACCGAGCAAGTTTTCGGCCGGAACGCGCACATTGTCAAAAAAGAGTTCTGCTAAATCGGCACCGCGCATGCCCATTTTGCTGAGCTTCCGGCTGTGATTAAACCCTTCCATGCCATCTTCAACAACGAGCAAGCTGATGCCGCGATGGCCTGCTTCTGGGTCTGTCTTGCAAACGACGACGCAAAGACCCGTTAAGAAACCATTGCTGATAAAGGTTTTTTGGCCGTTCAAAATGTAGCTGCCATCTGATTGTTTAACGGCCGTTGTTTGAATATTTTTTAAGTCACTCCCGGTATTAGGTTCTGTCATACCCACCGAGACGATCGTTTCACCGGATGCGGTTTTGGGGAGCCACCGTTGCTTTTGAGCTTCAGTGCCTAAACGGATGAGATAAGGGACAACAATATCAGTATGTACACTAAATCCGAGGCTAGACACATTTGCATAGGCAAGCTCTTCACTAATGATGGCATTAAAACGAAAATCTTTAACACCTAAGCCACCATATTCCTCAGGTACATCCATTGCTAAAAAGCCATTCTTGCCCGCTTCAAGCCATGCTTCCTGGTCAACAACGCCAGCTTCCACCCAACGCTCCTCATTAGGTACAGCCACGCGCTGAACGTACTCTTTGAATGCCTCTCGGAACATACGATGTTCTTCATCATACATAAAATCTTGCATGGATTATCTCCTGATTCAGGTTGATTACTTGGCTAAGCATCAGCAATCTTGCTTAATGCGTGAATTGGTTTGAATTGTTGGCCAAAAAATTTAATATCAAAAATGTTATGTGTTTAAAAAGCAATTGTGTCTAAATTTTTGAATTCTGCAATTTACTTTAGAGAAAAAAACGTATTGATCAATGGTTAAAAATGAGCTTTTGAGATTTGTTTGAGGCCGCTTCTTATTAAAGCTAAAATTATCCAATGATAGATTTAGCCCAAAACCACCGCTCAATTCGGTCCTTTACCGAAGAACCTATTGAAGAGTCAATCTTAAACGACCTTTTGCTCGCTGGATTACGTAGCTCCAGTTCAGGTAACATGCAAACGTGGTCCGTGATTGTGACTAAAGATAATGAAAATAAGACAAAGCTATATGAAGCTCATGTGCGGCAAGGCATGGTCCTAGAAGCCCCTGTGGTTCTCACATTCTGTGCTGATGTTTTCCGTATGCGTGAGTGGATTCGGGTCAATAAGGCCAAGCAAAGTTTCGATGACCTGCTGGGTTTTCTAACTGGGGCAGTCGATGCAGCAATTGCCGCCCAAACAATTTCTTTAGCAGCAGAATCGGTTGGTTTAGGAATTTGCTATATGGGAACAACGTGGTGGGCGGCCGATAAAATCATTGAAATTTTAGGTCTTCCGAAAGGCGTCTTCCCGGTTACAAGTTTAGTTGTAGGGTATCCAGCAGAGAACCCTGAATTACGTGATCGGTTACCTCTTGAATTAGTTATGCATCACGAAAAATATCATCACCTTTCTGATGAAGAAATTCGCAAGACGCACGCAAAGCGCGAGCAAAATGCATGGAGCCGCTATACAGCGAATGAGAAGCTGCACGCCAAGCTCAAAGAAGAGGGGATCACACATGTGACACAGTTTTACACGTCGAAATTTAAGTATTCAAAAGAGCTCCATGAACGGGTCAGTAAAATGCTCATTGAGACATTGAAGGAGCAAGGGTTATGGCTCTAAAAAGCATTCAAGATTGGCAATCGTTTGTGCTGCTTTTGGTTGATGTTCAGGAAGATTTTTGGACCGCAGAGATGGCGCAGCATTTTCCTGATTTTTCAGATAATGTGCGAGGACTTTTGTTGTATTGCCGTCAGGCAGACCTAGATGTGGTTCATTTACGGGCCTCTTTTCAACAAGACCAATCAAACTGGATGAATCGGTATAAGCTTCAAGGTGCCATTCCTTGCATCGCAGAAAGTGACGGTGCCCAAGTTATGCCCTGTGCTGTTTCGCTCCCTAATGAGACTGTTTTCGAAAAACAAACGTTTGATGGGTTTCTCAATCCTCAATTAGAACAATATTTACAAGAAAACGGCAAGAAGTTTGTTCTGGTGGCTGGATTGGAAAGCTCAGTTTGTGTATTGTTAACGGCCGTTTCTGCCACACAAAGAGGCTATTTAAGCGCCATCATTTCTGATTGCTCTGCGGATAATGTCAAAGCGCATCAGCATACCATCACAAATTATCCTTTTGCGTTTGATAGCGTTTCTTATAAAGCGTTGCCAAAGCAATACGCCACTTGGTGTTCAATGCTTAATCAATTGGAATCAATGGAATGAGAAATGAGATGACAGTAGATGACCTGTTGAAGGCAGCAATAGATTTTCTGACGGCATTTGATCACATGGATTGGCCAACCTTTACTGCGTTTATTGCACCCAATGCCACGATCTTTATGCCATGGCCAACCTTCCCGCAGCGACTAAATGGTAAATCCGAAATAGAAAAAGCTTTTCAGCCATTTTTTGAATCCATTCCAGAAGAAAGAGACGGTCCGCCGTATTTGCAGCTGAATCCTTTAAATTTAGAGGCTAAATTGGTGGGGGACGCAGGGATTGTTACTTTTCACTTAGCTGAGTCAGATCATTTTGGGCGCAGAACGGCCGTTTTTGAAAAGCGGGAAGGGCGATGGCAGCTTGTCCATTTGCATGCTTCAAATATGCCAATTTAATCAACTTTAATAAGGCTCTGGTGATTGTTGAAACAAACCGCAAAGAACACAAAGTTATGCAAAGATTATAAAAATATTGCTTTTTTTTGCGCGCTTCGCGCACTTTGCGGCAAAAAAATCTCAGCTACCGTGTTTGAGGCAATACGGCCGTTGCCAAGGCTTCTAACCCATCCATATCGTCTAAATCAATCCACTGCAGCATGATACGCTGCACACCTGCGTTCGCATAAGCGCCAAGCTGCTCGACAAGGTCATTCCCTGTCCCTACAGCAAGCCCACGCTCGCGCAGTTCATCAGCAGATAAATTGCGAGATGACAGTTTTTCATCTAGATCGGCTTGGTCTTTGCCAAAGATAAGCCCCGTCATCAATGAACGACGAACATCTTGGGCAGAACGGCCGTTTTCTGCCAATAGCGCATCTAATCGAGCCGACCGTTCAGCATACAACTGAGGTGTGAGAAAGACACCGTTCCATTCAGTAGCAAATTCAGCAACAAGCGGTAGCGTTCGTTTGGGGCCATTGCCCCCGATGAGGATTGGCGGGCCACCTGGTCTTTGCGGTCGAGGGAGTAATACCGCATCATGTAGCTGGTAATACTCCCCTTCAAACTCAAGTGGCTCTTCGTTTTGGAGTAGATGGGAAATGATTTTGAGCCCTTCTTCGTAGCGGGCAAAACGGCCGTTCATATCCAAAAGGTCCCAACTGTAATTGTGATGCTCCCGCTCTTGCCATCCGGCACCAAGTCCGAGATGTAAACGGCCGTTTGAGAGATCGTCTACTGCACTGGCCATTCGGGCGGTCATTGTTGGTTGTCGAAACGAGATGGGGGAAACCATCGGGCCAAATTCGATACGTTTGGTGTGGCTGGCAAGCCAGGTCAATGATACCCATAGCTCGAGAGAGTCCATATCCGGTGGATTGGCGTTGGTGTAATGATCAGAGCGATAGAGCCCGACAAACCCTAAATCTTCAACAGCGTGGGCAATACGTTGCCACCGTTCCCAATTGAGGCCATGTTGCCCTTCTACCATAATTGCAACTTCAATCATAATTATCTCCTTCGATTATTCGTTCGGTTGAGAAAGTAGACGAATCTCGCGTTGAGGGAATGGGATTTGAATATCATTTTCGTTCAACGCAATATAGATGGCGGTATTCATCTTATCAATGATGCGCCGGGTTTCTACGTAATGCTCAATCCAACAGCGCACCCGAAAGTTAAGGGAAGATTCCCCAAATTCTAAAAATAAAGCTTCAATGAGCTGATCTTTCATGACCCAATCTTGAGCTCGGATTGCTTCAATCATCACCTGACGCGCTTTTTCAATATCGGTGCCATAGGCAACACCCACGTGGGTTTGGACACGGTAACGGGTGCTTGGTTCTGAATAATTGACAATAAGCCCCTTGCCGATGACCGAATTGGGGACGGTGACAGTTCGATTGTCACGGGTTAGGATACGGGTGCTTCTGAGCCCAATATCAACGACATCCCCCCACGTATTGATATCTAACAGCTCCACACGGTCGCCCACTTTAAAAGGTTGGTCGACCATGATGGTAAACCCTGAAAACATATCCCCTAGCGTTTCTTGAGCAGCCAATGCAATTGCTAAAGAGCCAATCCCCAAAGTGGTGACAAGGGCGCTCACCTCAATACCAAATTGCCCAAGGACGATCACAACGAATACCATGACGAGAATGAGGTAAGCGATACGGCGAAACAGTTCTAGAAATTTATCGTCTAAGGTGGTCTCTGTTTTATGAGCAATTTCGATGCCATACCATTGAAATATGCCACCAATGAGCCGATAGATAAACAGGAATATGAGCAAGCTATACAAGACGAAGAAGGTGTTCTCGATGCCGGTTCGAATTGCATCCGTTAGAAAAGATAGTCGCAGTAAGGCGAATTCAACTCCACCTAAAAATACGGCCGTTCTAAATGGAAAATCAACGGCGCGTAAGATAACGTCATCAAGTTGTGTTTGAGTGCGTTTGGTGAGTCGACGAATGATATTGGAGAGAAAGTACTTCGAAATCCAGCTTAAAGCCCATGCGAGGATAATAATGAGTAGGGAAGTACCAATTTCTATAAAAGTCTCGTTCATTTTCTCCCTTTTTCCTTGGATCGATGTGATTACGGTTTGCGTTTTAGCAGTTGTATAATGGTCGTATGGCTAAGTCTATTTTAGCGACTAAATTGTATATCCCCACCCCAAATGCCAATAGCGTTTTACGGACTCGGTTGACTCAACGAATAAATGAGGGTTTACACCGAAAGATGACGTTGATATCGGCGCCAGCTGGGTTTGGAAAAACCACCCTTGTAACGAGTTGGCTAGCCACATTTGAAGCTGGGAAAATTGCTTGGGTGTCGTTAAATGAACAAGATAGCAACCCAATTGATTTTTTGCATCTGCTTGTGGCAGGATTCCAGACAATTGTGCCAGACATTCAAGATGACATCATGATGCTTTTTGAGGCCCCACAGCCTCCACCCTCAACTGATATCTTGACTGTCTTGCTTAATAAATTAGCTGAGCAAAATGGGAATATGATTTTGGTGCTGGATGATTATCATTTGATTGATTCTGCTGAGATTGACACGGCCGTTACCTTCTTCATTGATCACCTGCCACCCCATATCCATCTCATCATCACAACCCGCGAAGATCCACAGCTGCCCCTTTCTCGCTATCGAGGGCGTGGACAGATGAATGAGCTCAGGGCAACTGATTTACGATTTACCACGGATGAGGCGCTACAGTTTTTTAATGAAAGCATGGGATTGACGCTGCCTGAAGCGGAAGTCGAGCTATTGGATGATCGGACAGAGGGATGGATTGCTGGTTTACAAATGGCGGCACTCTCACTTTACGGCCGTTCCGACACGGCTGATTTTGTGCAAGCCTTTAAAGGCAGCCATCGATTTGTGCTTGATTATCTCGTTGAAGAGGTGCTGAATAACCAATCAGAAGAGGTGCGTGACTTTTTGATCAAAACGGCCGTTCTTGATCGCCTCAACGCCTCATTGTGTAACGCTGTTGCTCAAGCCTCAAACAGCCAGCAGCTCCTAGATACCCTTGAACGAAACAACCTTTTTTTGATTCCATTGGATGATGAGCGTCGGTGGTATCGGTATCATCATCTGTTTGGGGATATGCTCAAAACCCACGTTCAAACGCATCACCCTAGCCAATTTATCGACTTACACAGACGCGCGAGCCGCTGGTATGAACATGCGCAGCAAATACCTGATGCGGTTGAGCACGCGCTACAGGCCAAAGAGTATGATGTTGTTGGGCGTTTGTGTGAAATCCATTGGCCGCTGATGTACCGAAATTTTCAGGCGAGATTGTGGTATAGATGGGTCACGCAACTGCCGACAGTATTTG
>JANQSK010000004.1 GCA_028284105.1 Anaerolineae bacterium | reverse complement strand
AGGAAACGGCCGTAATTTGTAATGTCGTATTCAAGCCCATAAATTGTTGAAGTGAAAATTTTGGCAGTGAAATTGACCAGGAAGTGACCCAAAAATTATAAATCGCATTTACAAGCCATCCGAGCAATGTGAGGCTCATCATACCGATGACCACATAAACACGTTTTTGAGAAGAAAAAAAAGCAACCGACCATTGGTTAAAGCGCAATAATTGCTGAGCTACTGTTAGATTTAGAGCAAGATTCCGACCTAATATTGCCTCAAATTCAGAAAGTTCTACATCAAAAAGCTGCGATAATTTATAGCACCATACTGGCTCGATATCTGATGATAGAATTAGCCCCTTTTCAAGCGAAAAAATTGTCGTCTCTGGCAAATTGGCGACTTTGGCACAATAAGAGCGAGTCCATTCCCGCTCTTTTCTCAAGGACAAAATTAATTCTGCAAAATGAGATGCCCGATTGTCAGATAAATCGTGGCCATCTTCCACAGCTTGCTGTTGCTCAATAAAATGTTTAGCAAGCTGACCCCGAAAATCTGAAATAAATTTAGGATTTTTTGATGTCATTGTCCGTCCCCTTTTCCCCTAATAATTTAAGTTTATTAAGGGCTCTCCGTTTTCTTTGACGCACAGTACCCGATTTACTGTTAATCTTTTGAGCAATTTGGGAGCTGTCTAACCCTTCAAAATAGGCAAGCTTAATGACTTCTTTTTCTTTTTCAGAAAGCTTTTCTATTAATTTCGGTAAAATATTTGTAATGAGATTTCTCAATTTTGGAGACTGCTCAAAATTTAGCTTTGAACCTGTAATATTTTTCACCGCTGCAATACTCTCCAGCCTTTCATCTTCGGGAAAGATTAGACGAGCATTTTCTTCACCTTTCTTTCTAAAATATGCATCAATCTGGATGCGGGTGATTTTAGAAAACCAGTGGATCATCGGTATGCCCTTGTATTCAAAATCAACAATTTTTTCTACTATTATTTTCCAGATGTCTCCAAAAACATCTTCAGCATCTGAGCCAAATATTCCTTTTCGGGAAATCATTTTGGATACATATTGACAATGTCGGTCAAATAGAACGCCAATGGCCAGTTCTCTTTCACCATTTGTGCCAAATTTGATCAGCTTGAGTAAAGTTTCCTCTTCAACCTCTACTAATTGATCGACCAATGGTTGCTTAAGTGGTTGTGATGAATGCCGATAGTTAGAGAGAGAAGACTCTTCGTTTAGACTATATTCCACGACACATCTCTCTTTATGCGTCACAACAAAGAAGACAGGCGAACAAAATCCCACTCAACATTTTTGCAAATTTCGAACGACTTCACTTTATGTTGTGATTTTTGCAACAAATTATGAATTGATTGATGAACTACAATGATGAATAACGATAAAATTATGCGACTCGTGTTTCATGAAAATTATGCGTTTTAGAAACAGCGATTCTAAAGTCTGGCCGAACTTTTATTCCAATACGGGGAAGGTCATTATTCCAATACAGAAACGCTTGATGAATAGTTTCATTCTATCTCGTTTCTTTTGATGACTATGATGACAAGAAAACGCTAACCTATCGTTAAATTGACATTGTTTACAAAAATTTTTTTATTTTTGCATTGTTTTTGGGGATTTATAGCGATATCAATCAATTCTATGTTGGAAAAGTGCCGTATTTATTTATGCATGACTGTTACATGACAAAAACAAAACAGCCCGCTGGCAAAAATGCCAACGGGCTGCTTTAGAAGGAAGTTGTAGGAGTCAATCTCATGCAAGATGTTACGATTGAAAGAATAGACCAGAATTATGAGATGAGCCTGAACGAAAAATGAAAATTTCCCTACAACCTCAATCTCAATAAACCCCTATCTTCTACCAACTACAAACTTATTCACTTCTCCAATGGTTTATAGTGTCGAAAGCAAACGGCCGTAATCTCCAACGGGCTGTATCCCAAGCGTTTTATAAATGCGCCAATAAAGGGCATTACAAGAAGCTACCACTGGAAGGCCTAAAGTTTTTTCAACACCTTTAGCTAAACTCACTGGCCGTTGCGGCAGCCCATCAGATGCCCGGCGGTAGTTAGACATGCCGTTGACCACAATCGCTTGGGCTTGTGGGGCTTTCTGAGCCACAAAGTTCATTGACTTTTCAAATAGATCACCTGGGAAAATCCATGTTTGCTCATTAACTTCTTCCTGTGTGGCGTACCAACCTTGATCGTGGAAGTTGCCAACATAAAGCAAATCAAACCCTGCTTGACGAAGGAATCGAGCGATACCGTCTCGCCAATCAGGCCAATAGTAGACAGAGTTCAGAGCAATTTTTTCAATATTTAATTCGCGTAGTGCTTCAACTAGGCAATAACCTGCCATATGAAAAGGGGTTTCATATTTTTCACTAATTTGATTGCAATAGTCACGAATCTCATCTGGAGTAGTCCCGTTGCAGTGCACCCAATTTGTGCCCACTTGACCAACTGCATCAGCCCCATTGTTAGCGAAGGCATGAACAACCTCTTCAAGTAAGTGAAAATTTTTGGTGCGTTGGGTTAATTCATGGGCATATTGAGGGACGTGCAGCATACGGCCGTGTACGCCCACAGATTCGGGTGACATTCGCAAAAAGTCGGTGGGGGCACCGTCGAAATCGTGTGGTGGGGCCGTGAAGCCAACTTGATATGGAAATAATTTGTTTTTGGGGTTTGACCAGCGCACTGGTTTTTTGTAATCTGTCATCTTCTCCTCCAATGATGTGACCTTATTGACGATTTTTCGTATATAAGGAATGATAACAAAATTGATGCTATAACAAATTTATAGCGTGTGCTTTTAGAATAAGTTGTGTATGACACAAAGGATGTTTTTAAATATGAGACGAGTTAATCAAAATAGAACGGTGACGCTGAGATTTCAGCTCATGTTGATGCTGTTGCTTGGCGTATTTTTAACAACGGCCGTTTCTACTGTGGGCGCAACCGAACCTGCTCAAGAGCGGACCGATGCGTTCACTTCGACTGAATGTTTCTTTGATGGCGGCGTTGACTTCTTAACGGCTGAAAGTTTAGGGTTTGAATGTGGATATGTCACTGTACCAGAAGAGCATGACAATCCAGATGGCCCAACCATTCGTATCCC
>JANQSK010000379.1 GCA_028284105.1 Anaerolineae bacterium | reverse complement strand
AGGGTAAAATGAAAATTACTTTCAGGAGAACAAAAGCTCAAATAGGTGTTTTATTTCAAGAAACGTTTTGTTCTCCACTAACAAGGGTTTTCAATTTAGAAGCTTCGGAACACTTAAACATGGTTTCAGCTTGAGTTTACATATTCAATACTATTAACCCATCCAAGATGGATAACCGTTGTCAAAACAGTAGTAAAAATCCTGCTTTGGTAAACGAAAGTCTACAACATCTTTACCAACTGATTCTGTAGGTTCGCCATTAATTAAAACTCGTGCCATAAAATCAGCAATAGTCTCCATATCCGTCTCGTTCAACCCTAAACGCGTGATTTCTATCGTACCAATTCGTAAACCACTCGGTCGATCCCAATCTTCAGGTCCATCACCTGGGATTAGATTTTTATTGGTGACAATGTTTGCTTCGGCTAGTCGATGTGCGACCTCTAAACCGCCTCCAAATTTCTTAACGTCGGCAATCACTTGATGTGTTTCACTAAAACCACGCTCTTTCCCGAGCATTCGAATTCCCCGATCGGACAAAGCTTTGCCAAGTGCTTTTGAGTTTTTGACAATTTGTGACATATATTTTTCGCCGTATTCAATCATTTCAGCAGCAGAAACAGCCAATGCAGCAACACGGTTTACTTGATGCGTCGCAACTAAAACAGGAAAAATGGCGGTTGTTAATGGCTCCGTTAATTCAGGATTATTCCACATCAACATCCCACTTTGTGGACCGCTAAAGGTCTTTCCCGCCGAACCTGTCAGCACAACTGCCCCTTCGTTGAGAGGGTCTTGAAACTGTTTGCCTGCAATGAGCCCTGCTTGATGTGCGCCATCAAAAACAAATTTACCACCCCACTCTGATACAATTTGGCTCATTTCACGAACGGGAAGCGGAAATAAAGTCATTGACATTCCCATAACAACCAGTTTGGGTTTGTGCTGTCGTGCCACTTGTGCAAATTTTTCTAAATCGACCTCTAGCGTCTCAGGATTATATGGCACGTCAATAATATTCAATCCTCTAAATCCTGCTGGGCCATCATCCCGATTGCTTGAATGGCCGCCAAATGGTTGAGATGCCGTCATAACCGTGTCGCCAGGATTGGTAAACGCATGGTATACGGTTAAGTTGCCTAGCATACTCCCCATTAAGCGATGATCAGCATAATTGCATCGAAAAGCAATTTTGAGCAATTCCACACAAAGAGCCTCGACTTCATCGATATGCTGTGTCCCTGCAAACCAACGATTGACTCGACCAATGTGCCCTTCAGCCGCTCGGGTACCAATTTCAGATGATAACAAAGCCCGAACGGTTGGACTCGTTGGCGCTTCAGGCGCAAGAAGATTGAGACATCTTTTTCCACGCCACTCCTCGTTCCTCTTGACCGCCTTCACCACTTCATCAGCCCACTCTTTGGGGGATTCTGTTTCGCTCATCAAAGCACGTGTTTTCGCTAAAACATCATGGTCATGTACTTCAAACTGGGTCATATCGCTTATACCTTTTCTTGTATATTGTTTTCAAAAAATGTAATCAATTTTTGAGAAGCCCCCCTCAAATGAGCTTCCATTATTCGTTTTGCTTCTTGTAAATTTCCAATTCGACAAGCATTTAGAATTTGCCAATGCTCTTCTTGTGATTGCTCTTGAAAATTCAGCTCAGATAAATAAATAATCAAATAGCGTGCCACATTTGTATGCAATGTTTCTACCATTTCAATTAGTCTAGGTAGGTTGGCTGGTGCATAAAGCGTGGCGTGAAAGGCCCAATTTAGCCTTCCCCATTCCGTGATATTTTTTTCTTGATTGATTTGGTGAATTAATGCTTCTGCGTGATTGAGATTGGCAATGGTCAGATTGGGAAAGGCTCGCTCTAAGGCAACAGATTCTAAAGCGATACGCATGGTGTAGATTTCATCGACTTCTTTAGCGGATAACGAGGAAACGGCCGCTCCTTTATTTTGCACAAAGGTTACCAGCCCTTCACTTTTTAATTGAAATAGGGCTTCACGAACAGGAATTTTGCTGATCTCAAACTGGGCTGCAATTTCATCTTGACGAAGAGGATCGCCGGCTCGCTTATCGCCACGCAAAATCTCTTCTCGTATTGATGCCACTATCATTTCAGTTTTGTTTACGGCCGTAGCGTTCATCAAGCAACCTTTAGTATACGATATATGCAAAATTCTAAGATCGTATACGATTTAGGTCAAGCCAAATATTAATTTTTGTGAAAAACCTTATTCCATTGCATTAAATTTCCAATCCTCTAAACTCCCAAAAGAGAAACTGCTAAATTAATTGGAGCATAATGATGGAACAGGAATTGATACGATTAGGATCTAATGAAAATTTGCTTGGCCCCTCCCCAAAAGCACTAGAAGTAATCAAAAATAACGCAGACCAGCTTCATATTTACCCTGTAGAAGAAGATTGGCAACTTGCTGAAAAATTAAGTGCCAAAATAGGTGCTGGAATTACAAAAGAGCATTTACTGATTGGGAATGGTTCTGCAGATGTGATTCGAATGATAGTCCAAACTCACGTCATGCCTGGAGATGAAGTCTTATTTCCACTTCCCTCTTTTGCGATCTATAAACGCCTCACACATGTCCATCGTGGGGTGATTGTCAACGTCCCTCTCAAAGATCATCATATCGACCTTGAATTGCTTTTGGGTGCTGTCACTGAGAAAACAAAGCTTATCTTTCTTTGTAATCCAAATAACCCAACAGGGAAAATCATTAAACACGAGCCATTAGAGCAATTTCTAAAAAAGCTCCCAGAACATGTATTAGTTGTTATTGATGAGGCGTACTGTGATTTTGTCGAAGATCCTGACTTCCCTAGAAGTGCAGAGCTCGTTGCCAATGGGCACAACGTTATTGTGACACGTACATTTTCGAAATTGTATGGCTTAGCAAGTCTGCGTGTTGGTTATGGATTTGGTCATCTAGAAACGATGGAACGAGTTCGCAGCACACGACATGTTTCCGAAACTGGTATTGTTGCCTATCAAGCTGCCATGGCTGCCTTAACGGATGAAGCCCATGAAGTTAATTCATTAGAAATGACGATTAACGGCCGTAATTACCTTTACCAAGAGCTCGACAAGCTTGGCCTTAACTATCTTAAAAGTGAAGCTCTTTTTGTGACACTGATTGACTTACCCATGCCGCCAGCTCAGCTCGTCGCTGAAGCACGCAAGCACAATCTAATCATCCGGCACACAGATGTTTTTGATATGCCAGAAGCTGTACGCATTTCAATTGGGCGTCAAGAAGATTTAGAAAAAGCGGTGGCTATCCTAGGTCAAATTCTAAAGTAGCAGAAATTTATAGCACCTTCTAATTGGGCATTCAAGAAGTGACGAATTTTAACGGACGATATAGCTACCTGTCCCAGCAGCAATAAGCAATTCATCTTCGTTGTGTAATTCCATGCGCACGACCATAATATTTCGACCAGTTTTTAACAGTTGGGCAGTCGTGAAAAATTTATTGCCACGACCGGGCTTTAAATAATCAACCCGGAGGTCTATTGTGCCTACACGAAGAAATTGCTTGCGTTTTTCATCAAAAGAAAGCCCATCATCTCGGGTGAGTAAGTGATGAATAATGGCAATCCCACCGGTTGCGTCAATCACTGCTGAAATAACGCCTCCGTGCAAAACGGCAAGACCAGGATTGCCTACCAACTCTGGTCTCATTTCAAATGAAACTATCATTGGTTCCATCGAATCGAGTTTCAACCCCAAAACTTTATTAAATGGAATAAACTCTTCAACCCCAATGCGAACCATTTCTTTAATTGATAAACTTTCACTGGAAAACAACTCACTCATAGTTTGCTACTTTATCTACTTTATTGCTCTTCAATATGAATATAGGTTAGAAACACGGCCGTTTCACCACTTTCTGCTAAAGAAAGCCGAGTCAAATCTTTTGCGTCATAAAAACCTGTTAACAAACGGTATTCACCGACCGGAAGGGATGATGGTAATTTAATTGTATAAGGATCTGGAATTATTTCATCCGCACTCCAACAGCTCGTTGGCCATTGACCATTCATCGACCAACCATCAGATTGTGCAATAAGGTTGTTTTCTGAATCGACTAAATGATTAAAAACCGTGTACGGCCGTTGAATTCCCCCCTCGCTCTGCCAAAATAACGTTAAATCTATGCTCCCTACACGTTGATTGAGCGATGTTCCTGTCAATACAATCCCATTCTCAAATTCTATATTGGTAACGGTTTGTGGAACCCCTAGCTCGATTAACGGCCGTTCAGCCACAACTATCGTGCCTTCGATAGGTTGCCAAGCCAATCCAACGGCAATCACGACAAGGAGTTGACTCCAGGCCGCCCACACAATTTGCCTAATAGACAATTTCCGCGCGTAATAAAGCCCGGCACAGGTCGCCATGAGTGGAAAAATAAATAGCCAGATACGCCCCACTTCACCCCGTACAGAACCAGAAAAGTTTAATATGAGAAGCAATACGGCAGTTGCAATGCCAACCTGCCGTACGGATTGACTTACCTCAACAGCATTTGAAAACAAAAGAGCTACAAACCCTATCAAGATGGGTAAGCCTAAAAATGAGAGCAAATCTAGACCATTAAAAAGCAACCAACTGCCATAATTGCGATTTGAAAGAACGAGTGTTTCATGCTCTGCCAGCCCTGCAAAGGCAATCTCCCAAGGTGCAACGCCAAATGTAGCCCAATAAATAAGCCAAACAAGGCTCGCTCCAACGCCAAATATTAGCCCGTATGGAATCCAATTGTGGCGAATGTCGTGAAGATAGGCGGAAAAAATTAAGAGAAGCAAAAGCACGGCATTTCCCAAGGAAACAAAGCTCATGATGGACAAAATGACCCCGGCCAGAAAAAAAAGGGGATATGTTTTTTTGCGAATAGCATGCAATGCTACCCAAAATAGCCAGAGCGTCATCACAGCAGAAAGCTGATCTGGTGTTGGTGTGAATATCAATAAGGAGGGCACCGAGGCAGCAAAGACTGCACCCACGATGGCATGCCGTGGATTTAATGTCAGGGTATATCCAACAAGATAGGCTGGAAAAACGGCCGTTACTGCAAGGATTGCAGGTAAGATTGCCCAAATGCCTAACGCCACCGATATATGAGGTGGATTATCTAAAAGCCATAAGTCGGTGCAACGTCGATGCTGAACGGCCGTTGCTACGGGATCTAATAACGGTGTGCTTTTGGCTATCTGAATCGTTTGCCAGTTCGCAAGCAGTAAGCCTGGCGGATGTGTCCGAACGTGATCTGATTCAAATTGGGTCATTTGCGCAGGATAATTGCGCAAGGTGTCCCCCAAATTCTCAACTTGCGCTGCATGCCAAAAGTAGCCATTTGTCTGAACCGCTAATGCTCGGTCAACAAGCTCGGTATAAGCTGCGCCTCTATCTGCAAAAACTAAACTTAATTGCAAAAACAAGGCTGCACCTGCCAGTAAAACCAAAAACAATCCCGTTCGCTTAGGTGTAATTTTGATATTGGCTGACATCCACCATCCGGTTAAGCCACCAAACAACAAGGTTGCAATACCAACAAGCCACCATCGAGAATACGGCCGTAATGCATACATCCAATGCCAAACATCAGTGTCAGGTTGTGGACCACGTAAATAGGGAAACCAATCAGTCAAGATTAGCAAACACAATCCAATCGTGCTAGCAACAATAACGGCCGTAAACCGGCGGGAATCTTTCATAAGTCTGGGAACATAACCAACGGTCACCACTTTGTCAACCATGTGATAAAATGCGGGTTTGGTGAAGAAGATATGAACTTCAAAGGGAAAAACCTGTGGCGAATTACGGCCGTTTTTATACTCTTGCTTTCATTCTGGATGATGGTCGGCAGCGCTATACAAAAAAGCCCCACCGTTGATGAGCAAAGCAAGCTTTTTCGGGGTGCCGCTTACCTCACGGAAAAT
>JANQSK010001287.1 GCA_028284105.1 Anaerolineae bacterium | reverse complement strand
AGAAGGATCGGTGAGCAAAATCAAATTTGTACCAGCAAAGAGCTGTTCGCCTGGTCGAGCCAATACATCTAGCACAACCCCGTCAAAGGGTGCTCTAATCACTGTTTTTTCAAGATCTGCTTCCGCTGCTGAGACGGCCATTTCAAGTCTTGGATCAACCCCACCATCTGCTAAATATTGAGCCGCAAGGCTGCTTTGTTCAACGCCTTTTGCAATAGCATCAGCCTGCTGGGAAATTGACCATTGCTGATTTAATAGCTGGTTGTATTGTGATTCTGCGATGGTTATGGCCCTTTGAGTGGCAACCCATTCAAGACGATACGCTTCAACCACTTCTTGGGGTTCCCAATGCCTGTCCTGGGCTTTTTGATATTCGTATGCTGCAACCGCTTCAGCTTCGCGTGCAGCTTGAATTGCAATTTCTGCTTCTGTTAATGATGGATATTGGGCTTGGACACTGGCAACTTGAGCCGCACCCGCTTCGATAGCAAGCGCTGTCTCTGCAAGCGTTTGGTTATAAGCAGTGGTTGCTTGCGTCAGCGCAATCTGGGCGCCTGCTAACGCTTCTTCATAAGGGGCGGGATCGAGAAGTGCAAGGACATCTCCCGCTTTTACGACTGTCCCAGGGCGGACATTGAGTTCGATTAAACGGCCGTTTACATCAACACCAAGCATGGTTTCTTTGGTGCCAACCAGTTGTCCTGGCGCGGTCACCGTATGGGCAACATCACCTAAAGTTACGGGGACGGTGATTGGTTTTTGTGGTTGAGTTGGAACGGCCGTTTGAGCATTTTGATACCCAAAATAGCCTGCGGAAAGCACCGTGGCCACGAGAAATAGACCACTGATGATTAGAATTGATCGTCGCATAGATAAAACCTCCATGCGATCAATCTTGCCTTATGCATGTTTCAATGAGATTATGTTGCGATTACAGCTTAGAAAGGGGGCGTTACAAAGCTGTAATCTACTTCCTTGGAACATTTCTCAAGCGACAATGTCAAACCCATCTTTACCTAGCTCATTTTGGACTGAGTGCAGTTGGGGTTCAACTGAATTGCAATTTTGCGAAAGCGGGGATTTATAGGAAGGGGTTTGATTCATTTATTGTGGAAAAATTGCAAATAAAAAAGCCTTCGAGTTCTCGAAGGCTTTTTCCTTACACTTATCTATCGTTGATGCTTCCTGTTTTGGCAGGCGTACATGATGTCTAAACGGCCGTTGCAGTTATTTTCATCCATCAGTTCAAGCCAAGGTTTAGCATAGAGATCGGCCAAAGCATCACCAGGTTCAATTGTTGTTTCCAAAGGGGTAAACGTTTCATTGAGCCAGGGTTCCGCATATTGGTTGACCAGAGCATCACCATATTCAATCTTGTTTGGCGGATTCAGCCAATCCTCTGCATATGCCAAGTCTAGCGTGTAGTTATAATTGACTGGTGCGTCTACGTTTTCAACAATGGGTTCAATGACGACCTCTTGTTCGCTTTCAATAGCTGGGGCACAAGCCATCACCAAAAGCGGGAAGAAAAGGAGAGTCATGAACAAGAAACGTCGCAATATATTTACGGTGCCATTCATATTCTTGGGAACAATGTGTTTAAAAGTTCTAGTGAACATTTTTGTCTCCTTTTATTAGGTTTTATGGGTTATTGAGTTGGCTTCCATTGGGTGCAATGAGGGCTTCGAAGTGTAGACAGAATAACATGTCAATTTCTTATTAATAAGTAACAAAACTCATCATAAATTGGTGATCTTTGCCATGTTTTATAATTGATATCAGAAGGGTTGGTGGGGGTGGAGCAGGTCAATTGAAAAAGGGTTGTGGAAGACTACTAATTTCTTCATCAAAACTCCATCATTTCTCCAGAATTTTAGACTAAAGTTTTGTTATTAGTCCCAATCTTGGAGCGTATCAATGTCTAAAAATGCAACTCAAATTAGAAAAGAAACAAATTCATATTTGCTCAAACTGGCTATTTTCACGCTTGTCGTTTTTGGTGGGCTGATTGTTGGTTTGATTTATGGGTGGACGGGCATTCTCACTGCTTTTCCTATCTTATTGTTTGGAGCAGGGCTTGTCTTTATTCAATGGCTTATACTAAAAAGGATAGAATATTGGCGTGCTAAAATTGATTGACTAGAAGTAACGGCCGTTTATTTTGTAACACATGACTGCTTTTTGTATCTAAACTAAAAAAGGTGCGAAAATCAAAATGAGTAATCCACTAACACAAAACTATTCAGAGAAAGAGCAACAGACGTTAATTGAACAATCCTTGCAGGGAGATAAGGACGCGCTTGAAAATTTAATCAAGCTGCATGAACCCTTCATTTTCAATGTAGCTTGGAAATACACGAATAACGAAGATGATGCGAAAGACATCGCTCAAGAGGCATTGCTGAAAATCATTACCAATTTATCTTCCTTTAAAGGGAAAAGTTCATTCAGAACCTGGGCTTACCGTATTGTCGTCAATCAATTTTTACAAACTAAAAGAAGACCGATGGAAGATCGATGGGATGGGTTTGATGATTTTGCCAATGAATTAAATTCGATCCCCAGTCCAGAGCTGACGCTTCAAGAAGAAGCTGAGCAAGAATTTTTAACAAAAACGGCTCGAACTCGCTGTATGTCAGGGATGTTGATGTGCCTTACCCGCGAACAGCGAT
>JANQSK010001286.1 GCA_028284105.1 Anaerolineae bacterium | reverse complement strand
AACAGATGGTAGTGACCACCCAGTAAAACGGCCGTTTTTCTCGCAAACCGCTCAAATATCCGTGCAGGCCCAGTAAAAATAGATTGGCAATCGCAGGGTGCACATTATGCCCATAAACTGTGACGGCTTGGTAAGAAAAGGGGAATGTCGCAAACAAAGCCCCTGCAATAAAACCATGCACCCAACTTCCCATTAAGCGCTTTACAAGCCACGATAGCAGCACAACATTGAGGACGTGCTGCACAATATTCATGCCATGAAGGAGCCAAGCCGGATAATCACCAAAAATTTGTTGAACCGCCAAGAGCGGTACAAAGGTCATCGGTCTGAAAAAGCCAAAGGCGCGATTGGGTAGCCAAACGTTACCCCAATCGAGGCTATTTGTAATGCGAATATGCAAGAGCGTGTCATAGATTAGCGGCAACTCTATGGTGGGGGCATACAGCCACACTGAAAAACAAATTAACACCACCATGCCAATCGACACGCGCCATCGCTGCCAAACTTCTTTCATATCGGATGGAATTATACAGGGGGGAATGAATCGTGGATAGTGATTAGCAGATAGTGGAATTGATCTCATCCCAATCTGCTAATCACATGATTTTCAAACTAGGATTCGGGTAACCAATTTTCCATTTGGGCGGTGACGCCAGCTTCGTTCAATGGGCCAAACCAACGGCCTAGCTCATTGCCTTCCGCATCGATCAACACATAGGTTGAGCGACCACGAATGGCATATTGGTCCATATAGGCTTGTGAATCTGGATTATTGATATCGAGTATAAAAAAGTCTACTCGGTCAGAGAACGTACCTTCCAACCCGTTCACGACGGGTTCATTAGCTCGTCAGGTCGTTCACCAAGAGGCGTACACGTTTAAAAACTGTGGCCTCCCGGTATTTCCAATTAAGGTTAAATCATTGGGGTCGTGTTCGACAATGGCTGCTTCCTCCACAACCACTTCTTCCACAACCTCGGCTTCTTCAGGTGCTGAAGAAACTTCGGGCTCTACCTCAACGTTAACGGCCGTTTCCCCACCACAAGCAGCGAGGGCAAATACGGCCGTTATCAGGATGAGACAGAGCGAAAAAAATCGCTTCATAATGTGCCTCCAAACATTCAATAAATTAGCCCCAAAGGATAATCAATTTCCAAAGGGGCTATGGGGTTTCATTCAATTTTAAGATCAACCTTCGGATTTGAAAGCTGTTTCTCAGAAAGTTTAAATTTCAAAGCTATGGATACCCGTTGCGCCGTCTGGACGTTGCGTTTTGCGCGTTTCAATTTGCGCAGTGCCGTCCCCTTCTTGACAGCGAACCTCAAAGGTATGTTCGCCTTCTTGGAATGCCCAAGCGTATCGCCAAACAACCCAAGTCGTTTCAGAAAGAGGTGAACGAAGTTCAGCTTCTTCCCATTCGCCATCATCAACGCGAACCTCTACCTTAGAGATTTGACGATCACCAGCCCATGCAATACCACCAACTGGAACTATCGTTTGACCTAAGCTCGATTCAACTTCATCAAGGGCGACAGTGTCGATAACAGAGGTCGATTTAACCTGAGCAACTTCGTCCCAATTCCGTTCGACCCAATACCCTTGACGATATTCATCTGTCAATGTCATTTTGGTAATCCACTTTGGCTGTTTCATCCCGTACAAATCAGGAATCCAAATTCGGAGCGGGAAGCCGTGGTCTTTTGGAATAGGTTGTCCATCCCAATCGTAGGCAAACATGATGCGTTCATCATTGTTAATCAGTTCAAGATCAATAATTTCATGGAACCCATCAGCCGATTCCATTTCTAAATATTTAGCTCCGGATTGTACGCCTACGGTTGCTAATAAATCTTGGGCGCTAACACCGGTCCACATCGTGGTTGAAATCAAGCCGGTTCCAACACGTCCAGAGATACAAGAAAGGGTAACGAATTGGTCGCGTGGTGTGTAATTGCTGCGAATTTCAGCTAGCGTTAAGTTCACCGGATTATCAACCATACCACCAATCGGTAATGTCCAATCTGCCTCTTCAATAATGCTAGGTTCAGTTCTTAGGAACACTTGGTAATGGTCAGGAATCGGTGTGTACTCTGGTCTTGTACCTGGTGCTGGAATAATAGCATCCCCATCATTAGGGAACGAAGTGATAAATGTTCCACCTGATGCGCCAGCATTACCAGCAGCGAGTCGTGCGGCTTCATCTTGTCGCGCCAACATGCCACCTAAACCACCAGAAACGGCCGTAATGGTTGCCGTGCTGGCACCTAGACGAATTAAGAATTGACGACGATTTAGTGTTTCAACTGAGCGTTCTTCTGTTGCAGCAACGGCCGTTTCTTCAACTTCTTCACGTCCGAGCAAGCGTTGTGCCGCCCAATTGAGACCAAATCCCCAAATTGCAAATAAAACGATTAACCAGGGAATGGTTAAAAAGATTGGGGTGCCACCTTGATTGGTTGTGAGGCTAATCATAATCATGGGGAGACCAAAAACGGCCGTTAAACCCAAAGCTGTCATAAGTGATGGCTTCACATTCATGAATCGAATCAGTGCAAAGAATGCTAAACCAATACCCAAACCAACAGAGCCAAACATGACAACAGCCATAATTCGTTCAGCAATTTTTGCATTAGTCACGGCTTCAGCCCCACCAAAGAAACGAAGCGTGTCAATCATCATGTCAATGCCAAATGTCAACAAATTACCGGGGAGCACACCTGCAATCCAGTCAAAAAAGTCAAAGGGCACAAACGGCAAATTAACAACCTGATCAGCAATATACATAATGCCAATCAATGGTGCTGTGAATAGTAAGGCGACAATAATACCTAGTAGTGGATTTAATCTTTTCATAAACTTACTCCAAACAACCTCGATTTACAGGATAATGATTCTAGGAAGTGTTTGAGCATACTCAACGTCATACACTCAAACACACCCAATAGAGAGGTTGAATACATAAAAATCTTACCGCGAAGAAATTACACAAATATTACATTGTGGTTGGGGAGAAATTACAGGGACAACATTGTTATCCCATCTAGAGATGCCACAATCGCTTCTTTTGCCATCCCTAAAAACAGCCCATGCTCAACAACACCCGGAATTCCAATCATTTCTTGGCTCATT
>JANQSK010001285.1 GCA_028284105.1 Anaerolineae bacterium | reverse complement strand
ATTGAGGTCTATAGCTGAAATCCATGAAAGAGGCGAGGCGATCCGGAGAGAGAGTCAGTTGATAGGAGATGCGCATTTGCCACCTATTTTATTTTAGTTGAAACGATATCTAACCCTCGTTTTGCTTTATTAATTGTTCAACCCCTTAATTTTTCTGCAATCTATAGGAATTCCTGTAGATTGCATTTTTATTTACCTCAACTGATTTATCTTGATAGGATCAATCAGAAATGAATCAAAAATTAGCCCAAAACAATTAGCCTCTTGACGGATTTTTAAAAATCAATAAAATTCCCGCATTGTGGGAATTTTCATAATATGAATGATAATGTGCAGTCAATCGAACGGGCTTTTCATATTCTCAACGTAGTTCATAAACGAGCTGATGGAATCTCTGTGGGAGAGCTTGCCAAAGAAACTAAACTGCATACCAGCACCACATCTCGCATTGTAAGCACACTTGAATATGTGGGGGCATTAACACGTCAAGATAGTAAGCTCATGATAGGTGAAGGTATTGTGAAGCTTGCTAATCGTGCGCCTTGGACTGAGCAGATTATCAGCCTTGCTACCCCTCATCTCAAAGACCTGGCAAACATCACCCAAGAAGCTGTCGGTCTCACAACCATAGAAGGTCAAGAATGTGTTGTCTTCTACCAAATCCCTAGTGACCATCACATCCAAATACGTGACTGGACCGGTAACCGTTTTCCATTGCACGTCACAAGCTCAGGCAAGTTATATCTTGCAGAGCTGAATGAGAATGAGGTTGAGGCTTATTTCAAGGAGCCTCTTCATGCAGTTGCCTCTAAAACCAAAACGGATACCGATGAGCTAATGTCTGAACTTGAGCAGATTCGTCAGGAAAAGGTAGCTTGGACAATCGATGAGCTAGAGGATGGTCTTACCTCTATAGGGGCAACGATTCAAACAAGGGAAGCTGAGCGATTTGTCGCCATTTATCTCAGCATGCCCTCTTTTCGATTTAATAAAATGATTGATCAGGCTAAATTGGCACAGCAAATGCTTGATACGGCCGTTGCTATTAAAGCGGGATTTAGAGAGAAGAAATAGTTGTTGAGAAGAAGTCGATTTCATTTGTTGTGATGAACTCTCCACAACTTGAGTCGGATTCTCTACATTTCATCTAGATGTAATTTTATAATTAGGCCTTAAAAGTGTTAGGGAAATCTCAAAGCAAATAAAGAGATAGTAGGAGAAGGAATGGACAACATAAAGGCAGTTGACAAAAAACACGTTATCCGTGGTTGGTCAGTGAACCAAAAAAACAACCCACTCGTCGTTGAAAAGAGCGAGGGAATGTACTTTTGGGATACCGAAGGGAATCGGTATATGGAATTCTCTTCTGCTTTAGTCAACCTGAACTTAGGTCATCAACATCCCAAAGTTGTCGCAGCAATCAAAGAACAGGCTGACAAGATGTGCTATATTCATCCTGCCTTTGCCACCACTGCCCGTGCCGAAGCGGCTGCCGCAGTGGCTGCCATAACTCCAGGAGATTTGAATCAAATCTTCTTTACGACAAGCGGTGCTGATGCCAATGAAAACGCCATCAAATTTGCTCGCTATTACACTGGCCGCCACAAAATTTTGGCTAAATACCGCTCATATCATGGGGCGACGATGGGGGCCATTTCATTGACTGGGGACAATCGGCGCTCGCCCGCTGAACCAGGTCTTCCAGGTGTGATCCACTTCCCAGATCCATTCCCATACCGTCCTCCTCAAGGTGTTTCTGAAGCCGATTTATTAGCCCATTCACTTGAGCATCTACGTTACATTATTGAATATGAAGGTGGGCATCAAATTGCTGCCCTTTTCCTCGAATCTCAAGCGGGGAGTGGTGGAGGCTATCACGAATATCCTCAAGGTTACATTGAAGGTGTACGAGAAATTTGTGACGAACATGGCATCCTGCTTGTTTCTGATGAGGTGATGGTCGGATTTGGGCGCACAGGTAAATGGTTTGCGGTTCAGCATACAGATGTCGTGCCTGACATGATTACGATGGCCAAAGGATTAACATGTGGCTATGTGCCTCTTGGGGCTGTGGCAGTTTCTGATCGGATGATGGAGAAGCTTGGCAAAGAGAAGCTTTGGGCTGGGCTCACCTACAATGGCCATCCGCTTGGCTGTGCAACGGCCGTTGCTGCAATCAACGTTTATCACGAAGAAAACCTCATCGAAAATTCGGCGAATTTAGGCAAAGTGATGCTGGCGCGTCTCCAAGAAATGAAAGAAAAGCACACCATCATTGGAGATGTTCGTGGCTCGGGTTTGTATGGCTGTATTGAGCTTGTGAAGGACCGAAATAGTAAAGAGCCCATTGATGTTACGCTTCAAAACAAGATCAAACCTATGTTGATGTCTCGTGGTTTGAGTACCCTAGTTAAAGGCCACATCATCTTCACAGGTCCCCCGCTTATCATTAATGAAGACCAACTGATTGAAGGCTTAGACATTATTGAAAGCGTAATCGCTGAATTGGCATAAATCGAATGACTGAAACGCTGATTGTTGCCTTTACGACTTTGTTTGCCACAGTAGGCCCAGTGGTTGTTGCGGCCGTTTTTGCAGTGCTAACCGCTG
>JANQSK010001283.1 GCA_028284105.1 Anaerolineae bacterium | reverse complement strand
TCGTGATCAATGATGTAATGCAACTCATTGGCACTACCATTCAGACCTCAACGCCTGAACAAGCGCCAGCGTAAACCGGACCGATTTAAATAGGCAATCGACTCTCGAACGCGTGTCGGTTGAAAGCCAAAGTTCCGCTGCACAATATCAACCTCAGTCACTTCTGGAACAAAAAAACGATCTGCAAAGTAACGGGTCACAGCCGGCCAATACCACCATCTAAAGAATAATCCGGTGAGCGGCTTTAAGAGTTGCAGTGGAAAACGAACGGGATATCGACGATGACCGCTCATCCCCAACAGTAGTTCAACCAACACAAAATAAGGCATCCGCTCTCCACCCGCAACGGGAAAGGTCTTGTTCTTTTTTCCCTCATCTTGGATGGCTAAAACAATACAACGTACCAAATCCTCAACCCATAATGGCTGAACGGGATTCTTTCCTCCTCCAGGTAGCCAAACAAAAGGCCAGCTCCATATTGCCAGACCAATAATCAGCTCGAAATAGCGATCTCCCCATCCAAAAACAGAGGTCGATTGCAATATAGTGTATGGAATTCGACTATGTTTGATAAACCGTTCCGCATTTCCTTTTGCACGCAGCAAGGGTTGCCATGCAGCTGGGTCTGCACCAAGACGGCTTAAAAAGATAAGATGCTGGATATTGGCTCTTTTGCATTCTTCAATCAAGCGCTGTGTGCCTTCTACGTCTATGTGATTTAAAAGGCGGTTACGCCCCCGCGTTTCAGCTCCTGAAAGATGGATCACGACTTGGATATCCTCTAACTGATCTCGAATGTTCAGTGCGTTGTTAATACGGCCGTTAAATTCTCGTGCCTCAAGCCCAGCATCCGCTAAATGCCGCATCAACACACGCCCGACAAACCCAGTTGCACCCGTCACCAAAATCATGGCGGAATTTTAGGAGCAGATGGCTCGGTTTCCAAAAACCGATATCCTGCTATACTTTTCGGCTTTGAACAACGATATGGATCACAAACAGGACAAACCACTCAATATCTGCTTTTTTGGCACCTATCGCGCAAACTACGTGAGAAACGAAGTGATTCTTGAAGGCTTGCGCCAAAATGGTGCCATTGTTCAAGAATGTCACGCGACTCTTTGGCACAGTGTAGCCGATCGTGTTGAGCAAGCTGGTGGTGGATGGAAGAATCCCAAATTTTTCGGCCGTGTTCTCTCAGCCTATTGGAATCTATTCAAAGCCCATGCCCAAACCAAACCCTATGACATCATGCTAGTCGGTTATCCAGGCCAGTTTGATGTGTTTTTAGGGCGATTACTTTCATGGTGGCGTGGTAAGCCGATGGCCCTAGACGTTCTCATGTCCCTCCACTTGATTGCAGAGGAACGGGGCCTCACGGAAAAGAGCCCATTAACAGGCAAACTTATTTTCTGGTTAGAGAAGGCGGGTCTCAAACTACCGAACTGTCTCATTGTGGACACGCCAGAATATCGACGCTATTACACAGAAAAGTACAATTTACAAAACCAACAGTTTAAATTTGTGCCGCTTGGCGTTGATGATCGTCTTTACAATCCAAAAGAAGGAATCAAACCCACAGACACGTTGTTCAACGTGATTTATTATGGCACTTTCATTCCCCTTCATGGCGTAGAAACAATGGTTCATGCAGCTGCACTCCTTCAAGACGACCCAACCATTCAATTTGATTTCTACGGTGAGGGGCAAGAGCTGGCAAAAATAAAAGCGTTAGCAAAATCATTAAATATTACCAATTTGAAATTTCATGGCTGGGTTGATAAAACATTGTTACCTGAAAAGATAGCTCAATCCCATTTATGCCTTGGCGTTTTTGGTACAACCAAGCAATCGCGCTGCACGACTCAAAATAAAATTTGGGAAGGATTGATGATGAAGCGCCCTGTCATCACCGGAGATGCCGAGACGATTCGGGAAGAGTTAACCCACAAAGAGCATGTCTATCTTGTTGAACGAGCAAATCCAAAGGCGCTCGTGGATGGCATCAAAGAACTTAAAGCCAATCCTGATCTAAGAAAGCAACTTGTTCAAAATGGATATGAGCGGGTACAGGCCAATCGGATTGAAGCGATTGGAAAACGAATGCTTAATCATTTAAGTGACCTTGCATAAACGATGAATTCTATGTTTCAGACAGTTAAAGAGAAGATGCTTGCCCAAATACAATCAGGCATGAACTGGCTCAAGACGCAGCAACATGGTGTACTGCTTTTGATTATTATCTTGATTGGATTCGGCTTGCGCCTTTATGGTATCGGGTTTGATTTGCCTAATTTGTATCACCCCGATGAAGATGCCGTACTGATGCCCGCTCTTGAAATTATTAAAACAGGGGATTGGCGACCTACTCGTCTAGAATACGGTTCTTTCCATATATATATCTTAGCGATTGTTTCGGCTGTTGTTTTTACACTTCTATCGAGAGATGGTTTTATCCCCGGCGGAATAACCTCATTACCAATCTTTACACGGGGAGATTATCCGGCCGTATATCCG
>JANQSK010001280.1 GCA_028284105.1 Anaerolineae bacterium | reverse complement strand
CAGCGTAGTATGCGAGCCGTTTTTGATTACTCGTGGGCGTTATTGACTGAAAAAGAACAAGCTATTTTAGCCAGGTTGGCAATTTTTCGTGGTGGGTTTACACGGGAAGCAGCGCAAGCTGTATCGGGCACCTCTTTGCGACAATTATTGGAAATAGTGAATAAATCTCTTGTGCAACGTAATGTGGAAAACGGCCGTTTTTCCCTTCATGAACTCCTGCGGCAACTTGCAGACGAAAAGTTAGCTCTTTTAGAAACTCGAGAATCTACTCTCGCATCACATGCCCAATATTATTTAATGGCAGCAGTTAAATTTGAGTCAGAATTCAAAGGGAAAAATCAGAAGAATGCGATTAATAAGGTGGAAACCGAAAAAGAGAATATTCTTGCTGGCTGGCGGTGGGCTGCTATTCAAAATAATGCATCCCTTTTGCATAGTGCATTATCTGCCATTCATATTACCGTTAGTTTGCAAGACAAAATTAGAGCTTATAAGTTTGCATTAGAAAAATTACAACCTCAATCAGATACAAACTATCTTAGAGACTGCATTTTAAATCGACTATACATTTCAGATGTAAGTAATCCGGAAATCACGCCATCAGAAACCAATCGTCTTCTTAAACTTTTTAAAACGAATAAAGACAATAAAGAATATGAAATTACATTGGGCATCATTTGCAATCAATTATTTCGATCTGGAAAATATAGTGAAGCAGTTAAAGTTACTCAAAATCGATTAGATGTTGTTCGCGTATTAAACGATCCGTTTGTTTTTGCCTCACAATTAATTGATTTTGGTTTTGATTTAATGTTTACTGGGCAATATACAGCGGCCCAAGAAAATATTTATGAAGGACTTCAATTAGCTCGAACCATTGGCCATAAATTAGGGGTTGAACAAGCCACGATTTTACTAGCTGGCTTTAGTATCATGATCGTTGGTGATTATAAGAAGGGAGCCGCCTATTTAGATGAGGCGATCAAGATTAGACAGGATTTAGGTATATCAACCCTATTTGGAGCAAAAGCGATTTGGGTAACACAACCGATTTTGGAAGGGCAATTCGAAGAAGCGGAAAGAAGAAGTCAGATTGTAGTGAAAGAGGCCTTTTATTTAAACCTCAATAAAGACAGGGCTTATTTTTCTCATGGTTGTCTTTTGATGCTTCGGGAAGATTATGAAGAGGCTGGGAAATTTTTAAACGATGTTGTCAAAATATCAAAGCACCCTACTATTCTCCATTTAACACATTTTTGCCTAGCGTATGTAGACTATAGTAAAGGCTCTCAAAGACAAGCAATTGATGAGATCCTGCAAAGTTTGAAATTTATCCCTATGAAGCCAAAAGTACCAGCTACATTTATTTGGTACATTCCATTGATTGCAACAATTCTTGCTGATAATTCTCAAACAAAACAAGCTATTGAAGTGATGGCTATGGCATCTGTACACCCTGCTTGTCCTACAAGATGGTGGGAAAATTGGGCCTTTGTTCAAAATCTAGAAAAACGTTTAAAAAATTTATTACCTCTCAATGAATATTTTGCAGCCAGGAATCGAGGATTGGAGATGGATGTTGAGCAAACGGCCGTTTCCCTTTTAGAATATTTGAAAGAATTGAAACCGTGATCGACCGCACTCCCACTCTGATTTCTCTTGACCAAATCCTCAACTCATCTATCATTTTTCAACCAAATCCAAAAAGGAAAACCAAATGAAATTAACAGACTTTAAAGTGTTGACATTTGATTGTTACGGGACGCTGATTGATTGGGAAACAGGCATGATCAATGCCCTGAAACCGTTGACGGAGCGGGTCTCTCAATCTTTGACACGAAATCAAATATTAGAAGCCCATGCTTACTATGAATCAACCCAACAATTAGATACACCAAGCAAAAATTACCAAGAGATATTATCGATTGTGTATCGTCGTTTGGCGGAAAGCTGGGGTGTTCCTGTAAGCCATGAGGAATGCATGACTTATGGAAAATCAGTTAAGGATTGGCCTGCATTCTCAGATTCCCCTGATGCCCTTCGATACTTGAAGCAGCATTACAAGCTGGTGATCCTATCGAATGTAGATCATGAAAGTTTTGCAGCAAGCAATGCCAAATTGGGTGTTGATTTCGATGCGATCTATACGGCCGTTGATATTGGTACCTATAAACCCGCTGATAAAAACTTTGATTACATGCTTTCCCACTTAGAGCGTCTTGGCTATGGCAAGTCGGATATTTTGCATACCGCTGAGAGTATGTTCCACGATCATGCGCCTGCCAACAAACATGGCTTGGCCAATTGTTGGATTTATCGTCGCTACGAGCAGGAAGGGTTTGGTGCAACCCGACATCCAGGTGATATGCCGAGCTATAATTTTCAATTTACCAGCATGGGGGCGATGGCTGAAGCCCACGCTCAGGAAGCACAATAAACAGATCTAAATTTAGTGATCAAATTTGTATATTAACCGTTATAATTTCCTCAGGTAAACGGCCGTTTAACGGCCGTTTTTCCTACAGTCACAAAACCCAAACCGTAAAGAAGGAAAGCAAACAAATGGAAGATATTATCAAACAACTCAACCAGAAAGTTGCTGATGCTGAGGAAGAAATCCTTAAATTTTTCCGGGAAATCGTTGCAATTCCCAGCATGCGTAGCCAAATCGGCGAAGTCGGTCAGCGCATTGGCGAAGAAATGAAGAAGCTCGGCTTTGATGAAGTTTACACAGATAAATATGGATCAATCGTTGGCAAGATTGGGGATGGAGACAAAATCCTTCTCTATGATAGTCATATTGATACCGTCGACATCGGTGATCCTGATGCTTGGGAGTATGATCCATTTATCGGTAAGGTTGAAGATGGCAAATTGTATGCTAGAGGTGCCCTAGATGAAAAGGGAAGCACACCGGGTATGATTTATGGCCTTGTCTTTGCACGTGAGCTTGGCTTACTTGACGGCTTAACCTGCTACTATCTCGGAAATATTGAAGAGTGGTGTGATGGTGTTGGGTGTGCCGCTTTCTATGATTGGGAGGGTGTTCATCCAGACTTTGTAGTCATTGGTGAACCCACCAACAGCAAAGTTTATCGTGGGCATAAAGGGCGCATCGAAATGGAAATCTCCTGCAAAGGGGTTAGTGCGCACGCGGCCAGCAATTACATGGGGGACAATGCCGTTTACAAGATGCTCCCTGTCATTGATGCCATTTCAAAAATGGAAAAGGATTTTGTGCCACATGACTTTTTAGGACAGGGACGCGTCACAGTGACGCAAGTACGTACTGTAAGTCCAAGTACAAATGCAGTTCCTGATGAATGCACCATCTTTGTTGATCGTCGCGTTACCTTTGGTGAAACCAAAGAATATTGGCGTAAAGCCCTTGAAGACTTGATTCCCGAAGACAAAAAAGATGACTTTGAAGTTCGTAAACTGATCTACACAGAGCCTAGCCATACCGGCGAAGTGTATGAATATGAACAATATTTCCCTGCATGGGCTTTTGAAGAAGACCATCCCTTTGTTCAAGCGGGCGTCAACACCATGAAAGCACTTGGCATCGGTGATGATCCATTTGGTCAAGGCAAATGGGATTTCTCAACCAACGGTAATTTCTGGGCCGGTAAGAAAAATATTCCTTCCATCGGCTTCGGACCTGGAAATGAAATCTACGCGCATGCTGCAAACGAACACGTTTCCCTTCAAGAAGTGGTAGACGCTACGAAGTTTTATGGACTATTACCAGCAATGTTAGGGGCTGGGGACTAGGTTCTAGGGGCTGGAAAGCACTGGTTTACCCTTGCTAGGAATAAGAAGGATTTGAGATGGGGCAGATTAAAAGTTACAGGGATTTGCGAGTTTGGCAACAGGGAATGGATTTTGTTGTGCTGTTATACAAGGTGACTGACTCATTTCCGAAGTCTGAACAGTTTGGCTTGACAAATCAGATGCGTCGAGCGGCCGTGTCTATCCCATCAAATATTGCAGAAGGTCATGTGCGTTCTCGCAAAGAGTATGCTCACTTCCTGACCATTGCCTTAGGCTCCCTAGCTGAATTGGAAACCCAAATGGAACTTGCTCAAAGAATTGGCTACTTGCCCATCCAAAATTTTGCTGAACTGAATGAAAAAATTGATAGCATTGGGCGGCAGCTCAATGTTTTAACCCAAAAAATTAGGGGATGAGAACGCGCTGGCTTGGCA
>JANQSK010001260.1 GCA_028284105.1 Anaerolineae bacterium | reverse complement strand
ATACTTGTGTGAGGTTCGTCCCATAGTGTGCCAAACAAGCTTAGTTGATTAAGTTGTGAACGAAGACGGCTTTCATCGAGCTGTTGACCGTTGGTAGACGCCCAAACGCGATAAGGGAATTCTCCACCCGCCTGTTCAAAGACATAATCCAAATTACCAACTAATAAAATCTCTTCCGCTAACGGGTACCACGTGGGGAAATAGTCAAAAGTTCCAACAACTTGTGCATTGTACTCAACTTCAATCTCTTCAATACGAACCGTTATTCGTACAGTATCTCCCACACGAAGCTGTCGTCCACGTAAAAATGATTCAGGCACCAAAATACCTTCAGGCGCATTTCCCAACGCATTCATTAATGAACCAAGTCGATAATCTGAAAAATCCCATCGCCAGTACGCTACATCGGGGAAGTCGAGGCGATCAACACCCATAAACCGGGCTGATAAGTTACTTGACCCAATGTTTGCAGTGGCTCGATATTCACCGATACGCGTTGCAGCGGTCACGCCTTGTATCGTTTCATAATCAGATACGGGCAAGAAGGTTAAACCTTCCTCTTCACCGGTTTCTTCCCCTTCCTGCACCGCTCCAAATGCAAATGGACTAGCAATCGAGGTAAACATATTCAAATCAGAACCGGTTGAATAATAAAAGGCGTCGTAAAGGTAAAAATCGAGTGTGCGCGCTAGTGATGCAGTAAAAACTGCAAAGCTAACGGTTAAGATGAGCAAAATTAATGGTGTGTTGTAATGTTGTGGCGTTCGCGCTAAGTAACGGGATGCTTGTAATAAAGTAATACTGTCTGTTTGACGCAAAATCCAACTAATGCCCTGCATTGCTAATGGCAATATTCGCAAAAATAGCAGCGCTACTGAAAAGATTGTGAAGGCTGGCAATCCAAACAAGAGTGGATTTTGAAAATCACCATCTGTTGAGCTAATCACAAGAGCGCCCTGACCACGCAATGTGTAAAAACCGTAGATTGTTAAACCCAGCAAAATCAGATCAATATAAGCCCGTTGCCACCACGGCCGTATTAATGAACGAGCTTGCAGGTTCTTATAGCTCACGATGGTATGTCTTGCATTGGCAATAGTCGGAATGAGCTGGGCTAAGATAGCAATCCCAATGGTGATGAGGCCTAGCCTGATACCGTCCGGAGTCAGGGCTACCCTAAGAGGTGTTTCAGATGTGAAATCAAGAAAGCTGCGCGTTCGGCCTACCCATTGTGTAAGCACTAAACTCAACATTGAACCAAGTCCAAAAGCGACCGCACCAATAATAACAATTTCTAAAAAGGCAACGCTAATCACTTGAACGGCCGTTCCCCCACGACTCCGAACAACTGCAAACTCATTGCGACGCTGATTGACGGCAAGACCACCCACTAAACCAATAAATGCCAACACCAAGCCAATCGTAGGCACATTAAATGCAAAGAGAAGAGTGCTTAGCTGAGATACCTCTCTGCGATAGGCAAAGAGTGCATCTGCAGGTGAAATGAAGGTAGATATATTTGGAAGAATCGTCTGTAACTGACGTTCGACAATGCTGGCAGATCCAATCAATGGATCAACGTCATCTGTCCCAACACGGCTCCCATCAAAGACAAAATACCAGGTTGCCAAATTGACTTCATCGTCAATCTCAGCGCTTATTCGATTGACAAAAGTTGCTTCAGGGATAACCAAAAGATCTTCATAAATGGTGGGTTCATATATCCAATAATCTGAATTGGCATTTGTTGCTTGCCAAATGCCACTCACCACAAATGGAAATGTTTGCTGTTGTCCTTCAAGTCGATTGTTGAACGCAATATAGGATTCTCCAACTTGCCACCCAACCAAATTGGCAAAGTTTTCTGAAATTGCGACAGGAATATCACCGCTAGATGGGGCTTCAGTAGGCCAACTTCCTTCCAGCAAAGTAATGTTGTCTTCTATGCGGGTCGTAGTGGCAAATTTAATGAGGGTTAAAGGCTCTTCTTGGCCGTCATAAACGGCCGTATCTTCAGGGAATACCTGATAAATAGCTGTTTCAAAATGACGATCGAGGGAGAGCTGATCGAGGGTAATGACATCCCCCGCTTCATTTTGCATAAAGGTATCAGCTTCCTCAATTTCTTCCCATTGCAAAGCGCCCCGCCAAGCGCCAATGTAGCTAAACATATAGGCAAACGGGGGGCGATTGCCATTGCTTTGGGTAGACAAGCGATCTTCCAGCACGCGGAAGCTTACCGCATCAGCATAAAGCGGTACGACCATAATGATTGCAACAGCCATGGTTAAGCCAAAGGTGGTAGCAAGGCTCATACCGCGCTGGGCCCACAATCGTTTGAGCGTTATTCGAAATATGGATAAAAATCGATACATAATTCTTCTTAAACGGGTGCTAAGGCCCTAAAACAATCGTCCCTTCGTCGAGGCCTGATACAACTTCGGCACGGTCATCTGCTTGCAAACCTAACTCAACATCAACTCTTCGTTGAACATCTCCATCTTGAACCACCACAAAAAAGCGTCCACGAAATTCACGTAAGGCAGCGGCTGGTAACCAGAGCACATCTTCTCTCTCGTCCAAAACAAGCTCGATGGTGACACGATTACCTGATTCAAGATCTACGTCACTATTCGCCTCAAATGCAAAAACGGCCGTATTTGCTTCCAATTCATCACCTGTGCCGTACGGCGGGGGCATCGCTTGCACAAGTGCTGGGAAAAACTCACCAGGGCGGCTTGATAAAGCAACTTGTACCGGCTGACCTTCCAACATCTGCTCTAAATCTTCATCAACAACAAATGAACGAACAACGAGTTGATCTAAGTCTGCCAAAATAGCGGCTGAATTCTGAGGCGTAACCGTATCCCCGACATCAACCTGAAGTCGTGTCACAACACCATCAAACGGGGCAATCAGCTGGCTATTTTCAAGCATCGCATTGAGT
>JANQSK010001238.1 GCA_028284105.1 Anaerolineae bacterium | reverse complement strand
TTACTTTGTCTCCCCATGTTGTTTCAAACTCATTCGATTGCAAAATGTGACGAACAACCTGTTCAAGCTGATCAGGTGCATCTTTTTGGGCTAAAAAGACAGCTGCCGCTGAATCAATTAATGACTGTGGTGGATAATCACTTACAAGACGACGACACAGCTTGCGTGAGATGTGTCGGGCAGTGCCAGGGTGGAATGCCACTAAATCAAGTACATCATGACCATCTTGCTGAGCAGGCTGATCTGCTGGAATAAATGCGCCTAAGATATTTTTCTGGAAGCGATCGTGCCAATCAGCACGATAGAGAAATAGACCTGTGTCGCCACCTGGTCCGGTATCTTTATTCGCGACGGTCCAGCCGGTGAAAGCACGCGTTGCTTCATAAACGTCATCATCGACGTATCCAATTGGAAGTCCATCATTATCAAGCGGCACATCACTCTGGCGCATTACACCAAGGTAGTTTTCAGCGCCTAGGGTATGGAGTTCAAAGAGCTCTCGCGCCCAATTTTCATTGGGGCCAGCAGCAGAGCTGGTTTGATTATCGAGGTAGTAGAGCATTTCAGTGCTTTGCGCAACGGCCGTTAACATTTCACGGAAATTGCCAAGCATATGTTTTCGTATGACCTCGCGATCATAGTGGATGAAAAGGGCTGCAATTTGTGACATGCTCCACGCATAGACGTTGAAGTGATTGTGCCAGAAATCAGCCAAGACCTCGAGCAGTTGACGTTTGCTATAGACGGCTCGAATAAATAGAAGCCGCTCTACTTCTCGTAATGCTAATGTTTTATAGCTGTATTCTCCATCATGACGATAATGCTGTTCCCAAAGCTGCTGGCGGGTTTTGTTGAGGGTAATAAAACTGGCTTCTGCTAGGCGGGAACTGTATTCACTGTTATCTAGTGAAGATAAGGGGTCCAGCTGTTGCTCAATATAGGCTAATAATCGAGCGTCATCTGTTGCGCCCAAGGCGTTAAATTCATCAATCGCTTGTGGTGTTGGCCCAAAAGCCATGCGATTGAGTGCAATGATGTTCAATGGTGGGGTGACACTATTCCCACCAAACAGCTTGTTGGTTAAAGGAAGCTGTGGAATGGTTGGCAGGAAGGCGTGGATCAATTGATGGCGGGAAATACCCGTCGATCTGTTTTCGGTGTTCATACGCAACTCTCCAAGGCAATCGCAAAGTTTGTAGCGAAATAGAATCGCCTGCGATTGTCCAAATGTGCAAGATGTCAGCAGATAATGAAGTTTTGCGTTGAAGAGCGTGAAGGAATATCAATCAAATGAATGATTTATTGTGTTGATCTTCCCTAAATAAAAACTGCCGAAGCGCTTTTGCAAACTTCAGCAGATGACATTAGTTTCTCTATTTTTAGGACAAAAGTCAAAGGTACCTTGGTAAGGGGCTTGCTTTGAAGCGTACCTGATTTATAGATTGGGTTTCATCCGCTTAAACTGCGACTTTAAGATCGGAATAAGTAAGATAAGCAAAACTAGGATATATGTAGGCGTAATAAAATCCAAAAAGATCGAAAACGGATATGTAAAATTTAGTATTGTTATAACAAAGAACGCAAACATTAAAATCTGGAATTTAAACTTTTCGGGCTTTATTTTAAGCATATAGATAATGATTAAAATAGGGCTGAAAAATTGTACCGATCTTAAAAATAAGATGATTTTTGATAGGATTGAGCCTGGAATAGCGATTATTGATTTAGGAGGCTGATTGGCAGCAATGATACTTTCAGAAATAAAATCCTGTGATGCTTTTAGCCCATTTGATATAGAGTGAGTGTTCTCTTCTTCAATAATAAAAAATAGTTTGTTTTCGGAAACGGCCCCATTTGTTCCAGCACAATGAAAAGAGGGTCCAAAATCAGATACGGTAAGTAAGCTTGGTCCTGTTCCTTTGATGTAGCGATTCACGATGATCACAGCATCATATTCGGCGTTAAAAATGACGCGCTCTTTATCGTTTGGGTAAAGGTCTGAAATCCCAGTAAAGCTGGTAGACCAAACGATGCCTTCGAAAACTATGTCAGCATTTGTGGTTTTTTCTTCAATACCTGGCCAATTCGCTTCCAAACAGGCATTAACATTTTGGGGAGTAAATAACCAAAATAGCCCGAATAAAAGAAAAATGAGTTGATTAATGCTATACGGGAATTGAATTGATTTCAAAATACGCACCTTCGGAAAAATGTGATTTGCAATATTACTTTACAAGCACAATCTTCCGAAGGTCTTTATGTGCAGCCTAATTTAACGGCCGAATCCGACGGAGCCACCAAATGCAGCAGACATCTCTTCGTAGATGCCAGCAATACTGGCCTCGTCCCCCTCGTAGAAGTTGCCATTTGCATCTTGGGCTAGGGCGGTTAAGGTGCGCGTATCTGCGTTACGGCCGTATGCAATGGTAAATACCGTTGCTTCACTGGCTAAAGCCGCCTGAGCCGCTGTATCACGCGTGTATTGCAAGCTGAATGTGTCTTCACCATCAGTTAGGACAACAAGGGCATCGGTGGTGTTGACGCTGCGGGTTTGTTCAATCAACATCGAACCAAGCCCGATCGCATCAAATAGCGAGGTGTCACCGTTAGCCTCTAATCGGGCAATAGCATTGATGACTTTATCTCTTGAAGTGCCTAGTTGCTCATGCTCTACAAGAACCAATGCCTGACTTGAGAAAATGATGATGCTTATAAAATCATCATCTCCCATCTGATCAACAAACTGAATGGCTGCATCACGCATATTGTTGATCTTTGAGCCACTCATGCTTCCTGAAACGTCTAGTAGCATTACTAAGTTGACATCTTTTCTCTCTGATTGCCAAAGGTCTTGAACGGCATAAATAGTGTCAATGGTTGGGGGTGCAAACACAATTTCTGGCTGTGATAAATCAACCCCATTTTCACCGTTGGATAAGGGCCATTGAATTTCCGCCTCATTATTGATCGGCCGTAGCCCATAGCTTGTGGCGATTGTTTGCGCTTCTGTTGAGACCAAATAATCCCTAAATACTTGTGCAGCTTCCTGATTGAGGCTGTCACTGCTTTGATTGACACATGCGGGAAAATCAGCCATAAAAGTGCCCTCGAATGGATAGATGGGCACAATGTTGGAGCCACCATATTGCAGCACGGTCGTTTCGTGCATAATTCCCGCACCTAAATAGCGAACACCACGTTCTTGCATTTGAGCGCCTAATGAATCGGAGTCTGTGCTGAAAATCGAAACCCCGCTTTCAAATGCCCCGACGGAAGCTTGCACAATAGGCTGTTGAATGTCCGTTTCTGTGACGGCATCTGTTTTCGATTGGGCTGCCTGCACAACGGCGAGAAGCGTGCTTGCACCCGTGCCGGAGAGACCAGGATGTGTGTGACCCATTCGAAGCGTAGAGCCAAATTCTCCACCGCTGTAATATCGCCACGCATTGCTATCTGTGGCTAGACTGCCAATATCCAGCCATCCTAACGGTAATCCGGGCCATCCTAAAGATTCTGCCACCTCGCGATACATGCCGATGACCAACGGGCTTTGGGCAACGCTGCGACAATTGGCTTGGAAATTTCCATTGCCTTGGTCATTGAGCAAATTAACCCAAACTTGTTCGTCAGGAATCCACAAATCGGGATTGTTGCCGCTGGTTAGTTCGGTAATTGCCGCACCGCTATCGATTGAAGTGACGTTGACGTAGATATTACGGCCGTTTTCAGTTTCGAAATCTTGTGAATTAAACTCATTTGCCGAGCGCTGCATCCAAGTAGAGAGGCTTGTGTTGGTGACAACTGATATTTCGACAGCATTAATGCCCGGGCCATCACTGCTAAAGCTAAAAAAGCTGCAGGCCAGCGTGGTAAAAGCCAGTAAAGTCAGAATAAATGGAAAGATTTTCTTCATTCAATTACCGTCCTGCGGTGACAAGTGTTAACTCTACAAAGCGATCTTGAGCTTGAATGTTAGGATCGTCTGTGTTCCGATTTTCCTCTGCTGGAAGCGCTGCTTCAACAATAAAGCGAGCAGGATCAATACCTTGAGTGACCAAATAATCAACCACAGATTGGGCACGCCCTTCTGCAACTTCTAGAATTTCAGCCTCAGTGTAAGGAGGATCATTGGCAGGCCATGCTGAAGACCCTTTGACACGAAGGAAGAGCCCGACACTTTGAGAAAGGGTTGGCACCACACAAGTGTCCAAAATGCGGCGGGATTCAAGCGTCAGCTCCGTTGACTCAGGCAAAAAACTAAACGTACGACAAGGGAGAACGGCTAAGGTCGCTGCTGCATCGCTGGAAACACTGGTCAGATCTAATTGTGCTGAAATTGAGAATGTGTCATTAACAGGATTCCCATTGGGTTGAAGGCTGGCTTGTTCTGCCGCTCGAAGGACAAAGCCTGAGTTGACTAGATCATCAATAGGCTCACTTGAAATGGTTACATCGGAGGCCGCCCAGACACGACGAGCAATTTCAAGACGATTAATAATTGGTCGCGTATCACGCATCACAAAAGCGTTATCACCAAGGTCTGCTTGGGCAACGCTTTCTAACCAAATCGCAAAGTCGTCAGAAGCTGATTCAGGATAAACGAATGACCAATCATTGTTTCCCCAGCTGGCGATTTGAGATGCGGCTGAATCGAAATCTTCAACTTGCGATTTGAGTGAATCGAACCACGCATTGTGGAAATCCTGTACTAAGTCTGCGTTACTGTTAATGGATTGGCGAGAGGTTACCATCACATCGATGACGATACGTAGCTGATTGGAACTCATTAAAGAGACTCCACCACTTTGTTCGGCATCATAAATATCAGGTTCCCAACCAGATACAACATCGGCTTGACCGTTATTGAAGGCGGCTACAGCGTCCGCTACGCTATCTTGAGGCACAAGCGTGACTTGAGAGCGTGGGCTAAGCTGTGCAATCGATAAAGCATAGTAGACAAAATATTCACCTACACTACCACGAGAAAAAGCAATTCGTTTACCTTCTAAATCGTTGATTGTGCCAACATCTCTCGCCCAAAGCTGATCAGCACCTGCACTCTCGTCAACGATTGCTGTAATAACACCTGGCGCTGAAAGCGCAACAGAATCTAATGTGGTAAGCAAGCAATTCCACTGACCGCTGTTTAGAAGGGCTGTTCGCTGTTCTTCTGAAACATCGTAGTTGGGGTCATCATTTAAAAAGAAGGGAATAATACCTAAATGGAAGCCGTGTTCGATATCTTTGCCCGACATTTGCATCTGTTGGAGCGTGAAATAGCTCCCAAATGCATCGGCACCGCAAATATAAGTGGGGAGTCCATCTTCTGAATCGTAATCTGGCCCCCAAATAGGCTCTGGAGAATCTAGGATGACGACGGGTGTGGAAACGGCCGTATCACTAGAGGTGTTTCCATTTCCATTATCAACAACAGGGTCTGTGACATTGTTGGCCCGATTTAGCAAGCTAAATGCCAAAGCACCACAGATTACTAGTAAAGTAATACCAATAATAACTATAAAAATTACGCGTGTTCTATCAAGTTTCATATTTATAAATTCCTACAAATCTAGGGAGATTATTCCTCCTAATTATATAAATGGAAGAAAAAATTTAGAAAAAAATAAGGTAAAAATGCTTTATTTACCTACAATGAATAACCGAGGTTTCGTAAGACATCTTCTGTTGATTGACCATTTAAAATGGTGTACTCATAAGCACCATTTTCATCCGGTTTGTCAATGATGAGTTCTAATGCCTCTGGGAGAACGCAATGTTTACTCCCTTTAACGCCACCCAACATTTCCTGATACGCACCAATGCTGAAAAATCCGATATACAGATCATCTGTATCGATGGGCAAATAGAGTGGCGATTCACTTGGTTTGGGCGGATAAACATCATCACTATCGCATGTGATGCCGCCAAGCTGAACCTGTTGGAAAGGTTGGTCGAGCTTGTTTAAAGGGAGAACGATGAAATGTTCGCTCAATGCCCATGTGTCTGGAAAAGAGCTCATCACAGAGCCATTGATAATATACCAAGGAAGCTCCGAAGCATTTTCTTTTTCTAACATCACTTTGAAGACATGGATGCCATGTTCTGATGTGGTATAACGACCAAATTCTCCCATCACATCAGGCATGGGAATGTCATAGCGTTGACATGCTTCTTTGATTGTGTTGAGGAGGAGTTCTGCAAAATAGTCGTAATCAAAGTCAAAATCTAAGGTCATGCCAACTGGCATACCACCCCCAAAGTTGAAAATATGCAAGTGGGGATGACGCTGTCGTAATCGGGCATAAACTTCGATGCCGGGTTTGAGCCGATCAA